>NZ_JAOQJZ010000010.1:0-86959 GCF_025567495.1 Hominimerdicola aceti
TCTGTTCTCCCGAACCTTTTACCTTCGTTTCGCTTCTTCCTTTATCGCTCTCTCTCGAGGCGACTTGTTTATTTTATCACTTTTATGCTATTTTGTCAAGCGTTTTGTACCGTTTCTATGTTTTTTATAGATATTTTCATTATTTTGCACAGAAACAGTACAAAACTTACACAATATTGACGATCAGAAGAACGTCGAATATATCTTTGACTCGCCTACACTATAAACTACCCCGTCATCGAACGCAAATACAACTGTTAAAGTAAAAGTACCCTTGCTGTCTGTAAAAGCTCCGTTCTGAGAATGTACAGTAAGCGTTCTGCATTCATTAGTATAATTAACACCGAATGTCTTATTCACTTCCTCTATAGTCGATCCAGTCTTTATTCCGCCTATAGAGAACTCAGGACAGTTATCCAAAAACAATCCCATGACATCACAATCGCTTGCTTTCGCTTCCTCATAAGTGTTATTGTCAATTGTCATGCTTCCTGAATATCCTGTTGCACCATTACTGAAAAAAGTTTCCATATCATCTTCCGCTATCACATAATTTTTCGGGTCAACGCTCTCAGAATAACCACTTAGACCTGCCGCCCAAAGACCCATATCCGCTACATCACTATACTTTGCAGGGAATGCAAATGCCCTGCCCTTTAATGTCATATCAAAAAGCCTTTCGTCCTGCACATATATCTCAGGGTATACAGGGTCTTTTTCATCGAACTCTATAGGGTCTTCCGTTTCATTTTTGGACGATGTGGTCTCCGATTTGCTGTCGTTTGCATTACTATCTGTATTTTCTGTATTACTATTGTCTGAAATAATTCCGCCATTGTTGTCACTTATGCGGTCATTGTCTGTTATGTGCGTATTTCCACCCGTATTGTTGTTTATATTGGGCGTATCGTCCGTCTTGCCGTTGTCGATCTTTGAATCATGTGTACTGTCGACAATGCTTTCCTCTGTTTCGCCACCAGCTACTGTCTGATTTCCGTCAGAGCCGTTCCCATTTCTATTTATAAGGTCAGGCGACCAACTGTCATTGTACTGCACTGATGAACTGCCGCTTGTCTTTATGCTGTTTTTATCAGTTTTGCTGTCGGATAAAAACAGACCTGCTCCAACTGCCACACACAGTGCCGCCGCACATACTCCGCCTATCCACATAGGTTTCCTGCTTACCGCCGCAGTATTCTTGAGCTTATTTTTCAGCTCCTCGACCTGCTCTTCATCAGGCTCTATCTGCTCTTTCATGCCTCTGAAAAATTCCTTATTCATAGAAATATCCTCCTTTCAGCTTTTCTTTCAACATTTCTCTTGCCCTTGTAAGCTGCATTCTCACCGTTCCACTGCGTACTTTCATTATCTTTGCTATCTCATCAGTAGACACCTCTTCAAAATAGTAAAGATAGACCACCATTCTGTATTTTTCAGGCAGTTCTGTTACAGCGCAGAAAACATCATTTTCCTCACGGCTTCTGAAAAAGCTTACCTCTTCCTTTCTTTCTTCAAGGGGAACTGTACGCCTGCGCCAGCTTGACAATGTTATCTTTTTGCACTGATTGAGAGTAGTCCTGATAAGCCAGAACTTCTCCTCATCATTGTCCTTGACTGTTATCCCCTTTCGATAAGCTGCAAGAAACACTTCCTGAAAAACATCGTCTGCATCTGCTTTTGAGCCAAGACGTGCTATAGCGATTCCATAAACGGTACTTTTATATTTATCTATAAGCCTGTCTATCTCTGAAGGCGTATTTTTCAAATTGACGTCCATTTGATCACCCCTTTATAATAAATACTTTTTCTCTCCCGAAATGTCACAAAAAATAAAAAATATTTTTTCAAAAGCCGCCTGAGCATACGCCCAGACGGCTCCACTTTCTTTAGAACAATCCCTGCTCCTCTGCAGCAGACGGCACATATTCCTCGTTCTCGATTATATAGTCCACCACTCTGCAATAGAAATCTGTAGGATTCATCTGAATTTTCGATTTTATATAATTTGCCTGCTCCTGATCAGGTGCGTAAAGAGTTATGTCCATAAGCACCATATCATCGTCACAGCAGCGGCAATGCACGTTATAGCCACGCTTTGCAGGCTTTATATCAAAGCTTACGTCACGATCGTTTTTAAGCTTGACGAACAGTCTTAGACCTGCCGCATATATCTTATCTCTAAAACTTTTCGGCACAAGTTTTTTGAATTTCTCAGCGCCCTCAATGCCCTTTTCAGTGAGCCGATAGTAATTCGTGCCTTCTATTTCCGCAAGCTCCAGCGTGCCGTTTTCCAACATTCTGCTGACAGCCTCAGTGTACACAAAATAATTCACAACGCCTTCGCCCGTGGCTATCTCAGTAAGCTGATTAGGCGTACAAAGCTGATTTATCTGACCCAGAAAATAAGCCAGAAGTATTTGAACCTCATACACGTCGGAAATGTTCTTCATGTTCTCTGATATATGAGCCTCAGGATTTTGTACCAAGCTATCAATCCTCCTTTGGAAATTTCTCTAAAAATTTGGGTATTCAAGCATATGATTGAGCAAAGCTATATTAACAGCCGCCTCAACACATGGCACAGCTCTTGGAACAACACAAGGGTCGTGTCTGCCCTTTACTTCGAGAGTTTCATTTTTCATAGCTGAATAGTCCACAGTTGCCTGCGGTCTTGCTATTGACGGAGTAGGCTTGAAAGCAACTCTAAGTGAGATAGGCATACCAGAAGCTATTCCGCCCAGTATTCCGCCGTGATTGTTTGTCTTTGTCACAACGTGACCCTTATCATTTACATAGAACTCGTCATTGTTCTCCGAACCTGTCATTTCCGCCACCTTAAAGCCTGCACCAAACTCCAGACCCTTTACCGCAGGGATACCGAAAATAAGCTGAGCTATAGAGTTTTCAAGTCCGTCAAAGATAGGCGAGCCGATACCGGCTGGAACATTGATAGCGATACATTCTATAATTCCGCCAACGCTGTCCTTATCCTTTCTTGCCTTGTCTATCTCCTTTATCATTTCGTTGCCCTGAACGTCGATAATAGTCGGGAACTCTTTCTCACGAACTTCCCTTATCATATCCTTAGTGGTATTTATAGGGTCAAAAGCCTTATCCTTTATGCCATGGATCTCTGCGATATGAGCGCCTACATAGATACCTCTTTTTTCAAGTATCTGACCTGCCACTGCTCCTGCAAAGCATAGAGGCGCAGTAAGTCTGCCTGAAAAATGTCCGCCGCCTCTTACATCATTGAAGCCTCTGTATCTCAATGCGCCTGTATAATCAGCGTGACCTGGTCTTGCAAGCCTTGAAAGATTTGAATAATCCTGTGAATGCTGGTCTGTATTGGCTATAAGCGCACAAAGAGGAGTACCTGTAGTCTTGCCGTTAAAATAGCCAGACATTATCTGCGGCATATCCTTTTCTTTTCTCTGTGTAGAGGTCTTATTCTGTTTAGGCGCTCTTCTTGCCATAAATTGATATATCTTGTCAAGGTCGATGCTCTCCCCCGGCGGTACATTATCCATAACAACGCCTATTGCAGGGCCGTGGCTCTCACCGAAAACGGTAAAGCCTATATTGTTGTTCCATGTTGATGACATTTTACTTCCTCCTGTCAGCTTATAAAGCCTGTATAAATAACGGCAGATACCCGCCAGATCAGTACAAATTTTTGTACTAGCCCACGTTAAGGCTCACGGCTTATCTCTCCTCCGATGCTCTCATATACCTCAAAGAAATCGGGATATGACTTGCTGACGCACTCCGCACCGTTTATCTTCAGTGGTGAAGTACATCTTGTGGCAGCCACCGCCATTGACATTGCGATCCTGTGGTCGTTGAAGCTGTCAACTTCTCCGCCATTCAGTGAGCCAACGCCCTCTATCTCCAATCCGTCCTCAAGCTCAGTTACCTTTCCGCCAATTGCGTTAAGGCACTGTGAGATAGCCGAAAGCCTGTCGCACTCCTTTATCCTAAGACGTGCGGCATTTCGTATATAGCTTTTTCCCTCGCAGAAGCTTCCAAGTACTGTAAGAACAGGCACAAGGTCGGGTATATCCGAACAGTCGAGGTCAAAAGGCTGCAAACCGCCATTTTTATTATACACTATTTTCTCGCATATTTCAACAATTTTTTTATCTCCCTGAAAAGATTTTTCAGAAAGCCCTGCGATATCAATATCACTGCCCAAAGAATTTGCCACCTTGAAGAAAGCCGCCTGAGAATAATCCCCCTCAACTCTGCCGCTGAAAGGCATATAATTCTGACCGCCCTTTACAAAATATCCGTTCTCTGTTTCCTCCACCTGACAGCCATGCTCTCTCAAAGTGCCTAGAGTTATGTCAACATATGGCTTTGACTCCAAATGAGAAGTGAGTATTATCTCGCTGTCCTCCTCAAGAAGCGGCAGAGCAAACAGAAGCCCTGTGATAAACTGAGAAGATATTCCACCGTCAACATAGAACTTGCCCCCTGTGAGCTTTCCGTTTGTGGAAAAAGGCATAGTGTTGTCATATTCAAAGCTTACACCATGCTTTGGAAACTCTTCAAGATATGGTGTGATAGGTCTTTGCGGAAGCCTGCCCCTGCCGATGAACTGAGTATCCACCCCAAGCGCACAGGCAACAGGTATGAGAAATCTCAGCGTTGAGCCGCTCTCACAGCAATCCAAAACTGCGCTCTCAGGAATATCCTTTATGCCCTCTATCACAGCCTTATCGCCGTCAAAATCTATTTTCGCCCCAAGCGCCCTCATGCAATCCATAGTCGCAAGGATATCCACCGAGGGATAAAGATTTGTTATCTCAGAAACGCCGTTTGACAGCGCCGCCGCTATCACCATTCTGTGTGCAACGCTTTTTGAGGGCGGAACTGTCACCTGTCCGCTGAGTTTTTTCGGAAATACAGTTATGTTCATCGCTATCCTCCGTTACATCTCTGTGATTATTTCTGCTATCTGCTCCTCGGATATCTCTTTGCCGTACTGATTTTCACCGAAGCACATCATCTCGCCTATTTCTTTTTGGAAAACAAATCTCAGCTTTCCGTCACGGACCTTTTTATCTGTATAAAGCTTTTTCACAAGAGCCTTTCTGTCAATATAGTCAGGTATTTTTGTAGGAAGCTTTGCCCTTTCAAGAAGCCTTTCCACACGCTGTTCATTTTCATGGGATATGAAACCAAGCTTCTCGCCCAATCTTGCCTGTGCCACCATACCGATAGCTACAGCTTCTCCATGATATAGTCTATAATCAGACACAGTTTCAATGGCTCTGCCAACAGTGTGACCAAGGTTGAGCACCTCTCTCAGACCCGACTCTCTCTCGTCTTTCATTACCACTTTGTACTTGACTTCGCAGTTTTTCTTTGCGATATACTCGCAGGCTTCACCGTCACATTCAAGCACCTTTTCCACGTTTTTTTCAAGATACTCAAACAGCTCCTTATCCCCAAGACAGCCGTGCTTTATAGTTTCCGCAAGACCGCTTGAAAGCTGTTCTTCAGGCAGAGTTTTCCATGTGTCTATGTCGAGATACACTTTCTTGGGCTGATTGAACAGACCGATAAGATTTGTAGCAAGGGGCGTATCAACGGCAGTTTTTCCGCCCACAGAAGCGTCAGCCGCCGCAAGAAGCGTTGTGGCATAATTCACAAAAGGCACTCCTCTGCCGAATGTTCCTGCAACAAAGCCTGCAAGGTCTGTGACAACTCCACCGCCAACGGCTACCACACAGCAGTCACGGCGAAAGCCTTTTTCAAGCATAGAGTCCTCAACAAACTCTTTCATCTGCCTGGTTTTGGACTTTTCTCCCTCAGGTATCACAAAAAGCTCGGCTTTCAGACCTGCGGCATTGAGCCTTTCATAAATATCTCTGCCATAGAGATCCACAACGATAGAATCCGTTACAACGGCAAATTTCTTTATCTTTCCCACAAGACCGCCTTTAAGGTCGCTGACCAGTGTATCCTGCAATTTTCTGCCTATTTCTATATCATAAGAATCGTCCACGACCCTTTTAAGCTCGCAGTTGAATTTCATTAATATCAAAACCTTTCAGTACAATTTTTTACACAGCTATCATAAAAGCCTAATTGCCGTCTGAGCATTTCTCGGCGTCTATCGCAAGTGCAATGAGCAATCCTGCCAAAGCATTGCTATCGTCATAAACGTCTATGACATAGGTATCAATAAGGTGCAAAAGCTCCTTTGACACATACATTATCTGTTCAGCACCGCTATAAACGGAATAGTCCCAGCCGAAAATATCACCATCCACTCTCCAGCCGCAGAAGTCTATGTCGAACTTAGGCTTGAAAAAGGTGAACTCTTTCTTTATACAGCCCATATACTCTCCGCCTATGTATATCTCAAAGGTAGGGAAAATTTTCAGCACCTTTTCTTTCAGCACGCCGACCTTGTTTCCCATGTTGTCGTATATCTCCAGCAAGTGACCCCATGCGAGTCTGCCTTTTACGCTGAAAACTGCGTTACCGTATTCGTCGCACACATCATAGCTGTCAAACCATGAAAAAAGCCTTTGTTTAAGCACAAGTTTCATCGTTCTTCCTCCTTTGTACTTTATCCATTTACAGTCCTAAAACATTATACCACATAACTGAATATTTGTAAAGAAAAAGAGGTGCGAAAACACCTCTTTTTCAATGTCTTGTTTATTCGTTTACATCAAGAGGCTTGCCCATGAACTCGGAAAGTGCCTTAACTTTCTTCATTGTTTCAGCGAACTGTGCAGGAGTAAGTGACTGCGCACCATCGCTCCATGCGTTCTTAGGGTCATTGTGTACCTCTATCTCAAGTGCGTCACAGCCTGCTGTTACAGCGCAAAGTGCCATTGGCTCAACAAGTGAAGCGATACCTGTAGCGTGGCTAGGGTCGACAGTGATAGGAAGATGTGTTTTCTGCTGGAGCAGAGGAACGGCTGAAAGATCGAGAGTATTTCTTGTGGCAGGCTCGAATGTACGGATACCTCTTTCGCAAAGGATAACGTTCTGATTGCCCTCAGACATTATGTACTCAGCGGACATGAGAAGCTCCTGAAGTGTTGATGAAAGTCCTCTCTTGAGAAGAACTGGCTTGTCGCTTCTGCCGAGAGCCTTGAGAAGTGTGAAATTCTGCATATTTCTTGCTCCTACCTGAACAACGTCAACGTCAGCAAAGCAGTCAAGATCAGAAAGATCCATGATCTCAGTAACGATAGGCAGACCTGTTATCTTTCTAGCCTGAATGAGAAGGTCGATGCCCTCCTTGCCAAGACCCTGAAATGAATATGGTGAAGTTCTTGGCTTGAATGCGCCACCTCTGAGCATTGTTGCACCTGCTTCCTTTACAGCGATAGCAGTTGTGATTATCTGCTCCTCAGTTTCAACAGAGCAAGGGCCTGCAATGACCTGAAGTTTTCCGCCGCCTATCTTTCTGCCTGCAACGTCGATAACAGTATTATCAGGGTGGAACTTTCTGTTAGCATTCTTGTAAGGCTCCTGAACACGCTGTACATTTTCAACACATTCCTTAGCCTGAACTGCTTCTATATCGATCTGAGTTGTGTCGCCAATAAGACCGATAACATTTGAATGAACGCCCTCTACCAGATTCGTCGATACGTGGAACTGGTCTAGCCAGTTCAAAAGCTCTTCTACCTGTTTTTCCTGTGAATTGTTTTTCAATACGATGATCATGTTACTTTCCTCCGAAAATCAAATTTGTATAGGCAATAAAAACAGCCGTGACATTCTTTTACAAGAAAGCCACGGCTTATAATAAACGCATATATAAAAACAGAAACTTCTCTATACGCCTATTCTGATCTCGTCGCTTTCTTCACACGCCAAAAAAACTCGAAGCCATAAAAGTAGCTCAAGCTCATAAAGAAGTATGTAAAGACTGCAGACATGATAACAGTAGACATATTCTGTTTTTCCCTTTCGATTTATTTGTTATTGCTAACCACGATTATTATACTCTCACAGGCAGGGCTTGTCAATAGCCATGCCGAGAGTTTACATTTTTTTAACGTTTGCAAAACACTTTATTCTTCACTTTTTACCTTATAGCTTTCCACCAGATGATAGACCTTGATATCCACAAGAGCGTCAAGAACGATACCCTCAGCGGTATAATCCTCGCTGAATATCCTGCCCTCCTGCCTTATGGTGTTCACAAGACCCGCCTTGTCAAAAGGCAGAAGAAGCCTGCATCTTACGCTGTTTTCGGGTAATGCCTTTTGTATAGCCGCAAGCAGGCTGTCAATGCCTGTGCCGTTTTTGGCGGATATCTTCACCGCTTCACCTGTTGTGTCAAGCTCGTTTATATAAGGCACTTTGTCGCACTTGTTGAACACTGTCACCACAGGTATTCCCTCACAGCCAAGCTCTTTGAGCAGTTCAAGGGTAACTTTTGCCTGCTCCTCGCAATCATCAGCCGAGGCGTCGCACACATGGATTATAACGTCCGCACTTGACGTCTCTTCAAGAGTGGATTTGAAAGCTTCCACAAGCTGATGCGGCAGACGTCTGATAAGTCCTACCGTGTCAATAAGCGTCACCGACCTGCCGTCAGGAAGCTCTATAGCCCTTGATGTTGTTTCCAAAGTCGCAAAAAGCTTGTTCTCTGCAAGCACGCCCGCTTCTGTAAGATAATTAAGCAGTGTGGATTTGCCCACGTTTGTATAGCCCACTATCGCCGCTGTGAGAACTCCGTCTTTCTTGCGGCGTTTTCTCATAAGCCCACGACGCTTCTCTATCTCCTTAAGCTCGTCTGAAAGTGCCGCAATACGTGTTCTGATGTGTCGCTTGTCAGTTTCAAGCTTCGACTCACCAGGACCTCTTGTGCCGATACCACCGCCAAGACGTGACATATTAGTTCCCATGCCTGCAAGCCTTGGAAGTCTGTATTTGTTCTGTGCTATCTCTACCTGCAATCTGCCCTCATGAGTAGTCGCACGCTGAGCAAAGATATCCAGTATGAGCATAGTTCTGTCGATAGTGAAAACGCCGCACACGTCCTCGATATTTCTTATCTGTGTGGCTGTCAGTTCGCAGTCGAAAACTATCCTGTCGATATTTTCATTTCTGCATATCTCAGCCATTTCTTCAAGTCTGCCTGAGCCTATGCAGGTGCCGCTGTCAAAGGACGGCCTTTTCTGTGTCACTCTCGCTATCACCTCGCCGCCTGCTGTTTCTGTCAGCTCTTCAAGTTCATCAAGAGAAAGCTCCACGTCATATGAACCTGTATCCACTGCCGCCAACAGCACACGGTCTTTCTTTATTGTGTTGTCAAACATTTCTGCCATATTAATCACTCCTAATGTCTGTTATCAAGCCGCTCTTCGGCTTTTTCAGGCATAAAAAAACACACCCTCAGGCGTGTAACCAAAACGTTATACGGAAGAGTCGGAGCGGCTTGTGCCAATGCACCTGCCTGATATTCGGTTTAATAGTTTCTCACCCATATTCTTGTAATTCTCATGTCATCCGACGCTCCTTTCGTAAAATATGTTTTATTATATCACAGCCATGATATTTTGTCAAGCATAAAAACAAAAAGCAGGCTGCCTTTTTCAGACAGCCTGCAAATGTTATTCATAATCGCTTTTAAGAATACTTCTCTTGTGCTTTTTCTCCTCATAAAGCAGGATATCAGCATGGCTGAGAAGCTCTCCTATCTCAAGCGTGGCACTGCATACGAACGGATAAACGCCTACGCTCGTATGGATTATATATGGCTTATCGGCGGCATATTTAATATTGTATTCTCTTGTGACCGCTTCTATATGGTTTCTCATTGACGGGATATCTATTGCGTTATCAAGAAAAGCGCATACAACGAACTCATCGCCACCTATACGACCCACTATCTCACTGTTGCCAAAAGAGTGTTTAAGTATCTTTGCCGCAGATAGTATAGCAAAGTCGCCCTCCTCGTGACCAAACTTATCATTTATGGTTTTCAGACAGTCAAGGTCGGCAAAGACCATGATAGCCTTTTCACCCTCGTTTTTGTCATTGCTGAGTCTTTTACGAAGTTCCTCAAAAAATCCCCTTCGATTGTAGCAACCCGTCAAAGCGTCCTGCCTTGAAAGATCTCGAAGAAGCTCATTGTTCTCCTTGATCTCGATCAGGCTCTTTTTAAGCTGCTTCTGGGTAACAGCCTGCTGCTTCATCAAGGTTATAATTTTAAGCGCCGCACAAAGTTGAACTGTCACCGACTGCAAATAATTAAAATACTCATGCTTTATCTCACACATCAGTATTCCGTAATGCTCCTCGTTAGAGAACAATGGTGATACCACTAATGTATAACGTCTGTCTGTTGGCAGATACTTATTCGACAACAGCTCTGTATACTTTACAGCCTGCTCTTCATGTGGGAGCTGGATAGCGTCAGAACCATTGTGATAGGCTTTTAGATACATATATTCCGGCGGTTGCCACTTATCTGTACCGAAGTGAATAATGGCAGGCTCGAAACTGAACAGAAAGCTTGATTCCATATGAAGCCTCATAAGCTTATCCACAACGGTCTCATATGCTCTGTCATCATAAGCTTCAAACACAAGCATATCCCTTGTGATAGAGTTTGCCTGCCATGCAAGAAACTCATTATCCTCAAGCTTTTCCTTACAGTAATTCGCATTGCGTTCTGCCAGTATCTTGTATATCTGAATAAAAGTCTGATTTAACTTCAAATGCTTCTCCACGTTATCAAAACGAGAGATAAGCTTTTGCTGAATATACTCAACAGAAGCATAAAGCTCATCAACGTTCACAAACCTAAAAAATTCTTCACTGGCAAGAGTTGAGACCATTTCTAATACTTTGTCTTTTTTGATCTCATTATCAAGATTTTCCTCACGGGCATAATCATCAAGAGCATATATTATCTTGACGTAATTTTCTCGCATTTTCGCAGTTGTTTCACTTGCACTGTATTTATTGAACAAAAACTGGCTCATTCTTCTTGCAAACGCTTCCGGATCATCTGATATGCGACCAAAAGATATGGTCTTTAATTTTGAGTTGCCCTGACAGCCGCAGGAATTTCTTCTTACCATTTCTGAAGAGATCTTATCGTTGTTTATAGCCTTATTTACAACATAGTTCACAGCCTCCTGAACGGCATGATAGCCAAGCTCAGAAGGGTCAGCCTTGACAGTCGTCAAATGCGGATTAAGCTCCTCAGCCACTGGATCGTCATCAAAGCCTGTCACAAGGATATCCTTGCCAGGACGTATCCCACGCTCTTCCATAGCCTTATAGCCTGCGATTGCCATCTGGTCGTTTGCAAAAACTATAGCTTCAAGTTCTGGATTATCGTCAATTAGCTTTCCGACTTCGTCAACACAGAATTTCGAAAAATTACCATATGCAACACGCTTTTCGTCATAGATGATACCATTTTCCTCAAGAGTTTCCTTGTAAACGTCAAGTCTTTCAAGGGCATCATCACTTGTTTTAGGTCCGCTTACCATACCTATCTTTTTACAGCCATGCACCTTTATAAGATGTTCTATAGCCTCCTTCATTCCCGTTCTGTTGTCGAGCATGATACAAGGATAACCATCAATATGTGCCGTTATAGTTATAACAGGCGTTCCAGCAAATTTTTTCAGAAACTGAACCTTATGCTCGTTGTCAAGATATGTTCCAAGTGTGCCGATAAGCACAAGCAGAACGTCGAACTTATTTGCCGCCGCCATATCGAACAAAGTATTATACTGATACTCATACACCGTTCTCAGCTTATCGGCATAGACCCCATCTATATATCTGCCTGGAAAAATAACGAGGTCGGCGTCGCACTGCTCTGCGCCTATCATTGCGCCCTCTGCAACCGCATCGTCAAAATCATCTTCAAGGTGGCTCACCAAAAGTCCTATTTTTATACGTCTACGTTTAGCAGTATCATTCATCATCTCATGATCCTCCGTACAAATCAGCCGTGCTGCTTCAGACGATCTAAAGCAGCGTCACACAAGGCACGCCTATGGGCTTTGCCTTATTCGTTTATCTTGATATCTTTCTTACAGTCGACCACTGAAAGCGTACCATTCGGACTTCCAAGCCACCAGCCATCGCCTGTAAGGAACATTACGTCGAACTGACAGCTTTGTGCTGTCACGTCACCTTTACCAGTTTTATCTCCAACACCTGAAACAGAACCGCCCTCGCAATAAAGCTTAAAGACAGTATTTTTAAGCTCACAATCCAGCTCGCCGTCCCTTGTTCCCACACAGTTGAGAGTTCTTCCTTTCATGGAAATGTTGAGCCTGCCATCAAGAATACATATCCTTCCGGTCCCGTTACTCATAACTCCCACTGCAGTCAGGTTATTTCCAGAAAGCTCACAACTCATGTTATAGTCTGAAATGCTTATATCAGCACTGCCCTTTACGGCACCAATGCCCACTGACATTCCTGCCGCAAGCTTTAGCCTGCAGCCACAGTTTGATATAGTCACATCTGCGTCGCCGTCGATGCTTCCAATACCAACGCACCTATCGCCACTGCAATTTACAGCTATATCACCGCCTGCAATGACAATACCATCTTTGCAGCCTCCTCCGCCTATTCCGACGCACTTGTCGCCATTTGCAGTTATATCAAGAATACCTGTCATTGCGACAGTTATCCTTCCGCAAGGCTGCCTGCTGTCAGTGCCTATTGCATAGCAATCCTTCGACTCTGATCTGACATAAAGCTCACCTGAGCCTACGAGCTCTAACGACGATCCCTCAGGGACATAAATGCCTCTGCCGTCTATATGATCTTCACCGCTGCACACTATCCTTACTCTAGAGCCAGTGCCAAGCTTTATGTTCGGTAGTTCCCCATATGTAGTGAGCCATGCGTTTTTCAAGTGAATGACGCAATCAACGCCACTACCAACTGTCACAGACAGAGGCACTGCATGATCGTCCTCAGCCTTTCCTGAAAGAGTAAATGTACCTGTGCCGAGAAAAATGTCAGAATATCTTTTTTTATACATCTCAGCAAGGTCGATAACGTCATTATCCTCAGCGTGGAAGACCTTTTTATCTTTATCTCCAGCCTCGATACTGTAAGCCACTATCTCCTCACGGATATTTTCCGAGATATCGTGGATAAGCACAGGCTTCGGCTTAGAAACATAATAACCCTGAATAAGATCGACGCCGAAATATATCATGGTTTTAAGTTCTTCGCTTGTTTCAACACCCTCTGCAAGTGCGGTATATCCGCTTGAATGGAAATATTCCACCATTTTTGAAACTATCTTCTGAGCCTTAGGATTCTGGTCAATGCCAGAAATGAGAGAACGGTCTATCTTTACCACCTCAGGATCATATCGCAGAAGATTCGATGTATTTGAATAGCCTGTGCCGTAATCGTCAATAGCAAGGCTCATATTGTTCTTTTCAAGACGCACCCTTATTCTATCGAGGTCGTCCTCGCTGATCTCTGTCTGCTCTGTCATTTCGATAACGACCTTTTCAAGAAGTTCGCCATAATCATTGACGATCGCATAAAAATCCTTATCTTCAAGAGCATGAGATGATATTGAATTTATATACAGCCTGCGGTTTTCAAAATCGAGCTGATGCTTGCTGAGATATTTAAGAGTATTTTTCAGTGTAGCCTTCTCTATATCGTAAAGTCTGCCGAAATTTTTAGCACAGTTGAGTATCTGAAGCGGATTGAGTGCTATATTTCCCTTTGTTCTCATAAGCGCTTCATAAGCGACTATCTCGCCTGTTGAAGAACTAACGATAGGCTGAAAATGATATGTAAACAGATTTTTATCAAGAAGCTCTGAAAAAGCCCTGATATTTTCGATATCACTCTTCTGCTTTGCATATTTTTCAGGATCAAAGCAACAAATACTGCCTGCACCCTTTGCCTTAGCTTCATAGAGTGCAAAGCCTGCTGCGTGCATGAGTCTTGCTGGCACTTCAAAGCCGCTGCTTATGCCAGCCGTCACAGACAGCGAATGATTTGAAGACGATCTCACTCCAAATTCATCTGGCAGGCAACACTCCTTCACCGCTTTACGGATATTGTCAGCAAATTCCTCAGGCTTACCTCCAAAGCGTGGAACATATATCCAAAACTGACCGTCTGAATTGAATGCCGTCACAGTATTTTCAGGCAAAACTGCAACAGCCGCCTTAAGTGCCTCCCCTATGCAGTAGTCTGAATCCAAAAGCTTCCCTGCTCCATCAAATCTTACAAGAGCAAGCAATGATGAGCGTGTCATTCCATCAAGAAGTCTTACAAGCTCTGATTGTGGTATAATGTCGAGCCCTTCAAAAACACTTTTTGACATATATTCTTTCGACAGATACACTATTCCGGCGGTAATGCCACTTGGAGTGTCAAGAAGTTCTATACACAACGGCAGGCCAAGATCTCGTCCTCCGCCGTTCAATGCAACTATATCTCTGAACTTGTCATAATCTGTGTTCTCTCTAAGTCCCATAAGAGCACGACAGTTTTCATCGGCATAAAACTCTCCGCTTTTCTCGTCCATAACAAACCCACCGATATTGTGCCATATTGAACAAACCTTTCCCCAGACAGCACCAAAATAGCTTTGCCACAATTTATTTTCCATATCCATGATCTTCACCATGCCTGAATATTCGACTGTGTTCAGACAACCCTTCCTTTGGAGATTTGTTAATTTTTTATATTTTTATAACTAATTATTTATCAAGCCTATTATAACATAATCACGATAAAATTACAATAGCGACTAAGGAAAAGATGTTACAAAATCGTGCATGGAATTTTGTATATCTGTTTGACTTAGCTGGTTTTTGGTAGTATAATATAAGCATACACACAATGGAAAGTTAGGATAAAATGACAGATTTTCGCAATAAGTATTCAGTGCTTCAGGACTTTTTCGGACACTCTCAGTTCAGAAACGGTCAGGAGCAGATAATAGACAGCATACTTGCAGGGCGTGACTGCCTTGGAGTTATGCCAACAGGCGCAGGCAAATCTATGTGTTATCAAATACCTGCTCTTATGTTTGACGGGATAACTATAGTTGTTTCGCCGCTCATATCCCTTATGAAAGATCAGGTGAACTCGCTGATACAATCGGGAGTGAGGGCAGCGTATCTGAACTCGTCACTGACGGCGGCACAGTATGAAATGGCTATATCAAACGCCGCCCGTGGTATGTACAAGATAATATATGTTGCACCTGAAAGGCTGATGACAGGTTCGTTTCTGTCACTGGCTTCGTCGGTGAAGATATCCATGCTTGCGGTGGACGAAGCCCACTGCGTTTCTCAGTGGGGACAGGATTTCAGACCTTCCTATATGAAGATACCCGAGTTTCTTGGTAAACTTCCCTACCGCCCCATAGTCAGCGCATTCACCGCCACTGCCACCGCAGAAGTAAAAGCGGACATTATCAAAATGCTTGAACTCCGTGACCCTTTCACCATAACCACAGGCTTTGACAGAAAAAATCTCTACTTTGGCGTTTCTCACCCTCATGACAAATACAGTGAAACAGTGAGGATAGTTGAGAAATACAAGGACAACTGCGGAATAATCTACTGCTCCACAAGAAAAAATGTTGAGAGCGTGTGTGAAAAGCTCTGTGCCGACGGCTACAACGCTTCACGCTATCATGCAGGACTTTCTGATGAGGAAAGGCGTAAAAATCAAGACGATTTTATCTTTGACCGTGTCCAGGTCATGGTGGCGACCAATGCTTTCGGCATGGGAATAGACAAATCAAACGTGAGCTATGTCATACATTATAATATGCCTAAGAATATTGAAAGCTATTATCAGGAGGCAGGCAGAGCGGGACGTGACGGAAACGAAGCAAAGTGCATTTTGCTCTACAGCAGTCAGGACGTTGCGACCAACAAGTTTCTTATAAACAATTCTCATGACAATCCCGACCTTGACGATGACACTCTTGAAATGATACGCAAACGTGATCTTATGCGTCTGAAAAAGATGACCGATTACTGCAATACAAACGGCTGTCTGAGAGAGTTTATCCTTGGATATTTCGGCGAGAAGCAGGACAAGCCTTGTCAGAACTGCTCAGGCTGTTTGGGTGATTTCGGAGAAACAGAAGAAGTTGACGTGTCTGTAGATTGCCAAAAAGTGCTTTCCTGCATTTATAGACTTCACCAGCGAAACCTTTCTTTTGGAGCAGGTGTCATAGCACAGATACTTAAAGGCTCAGACTCCGAAAAGGTAAAGCGTTTTGACCTTTCCACTCTTTCAACCTACGGCATAATGAAAGACTCCACGCAGGTGTATATCCGCAGGCTTATAGCTTTTCTTGAAGCTGATGATTACATCACACAGACTTCACACGGGGATTTTTCTGTGCTTACTCTTACAAGAAGGTCTGCAGAGATATTAATGGACAAAAAGACTATTACAATACGCCTTCCAAAGAAAAAGCCAAAGAGCGAAACGGTCACAAAGATCGGCAGGGACGAAGTTACGACATTTGACAAGGAGCTTTTCGGACGGCTCAGAGCTGTGCGAAGCAAGCTTGCGACACAGGCGAGTCTGCCTGCATATATCATTCTTACAGACGCTTCACTGCGTGATATGTGTATAAAGCTGCCTAAGACGCAGACGGAGCTTTTGAATATCTCAGGGGTGGGCAAGTCAAAGCAGGAACGTTATGGAAGATACTTTGTAGCTGAGATACAGAAATATCTCAAGGAAAATCCTGACGCTGCTTCGGGTTATAAATATATCCCAGAGGGCTATCTGCAAAAACAAAATGCGGTTGGCGGTCAAAGCACAAAGGAATATATAATTGCCAACGCAGGTGAGCTTTCAGGCAAGGAACAGGATATGACCCTTTCAGAAGTATGCGACAGCATTTTCTATCAGCTCGGCACAGACGGCGATATAAGAAGCATAAAACTTGCCATAAAAGAATGGCTCATAGGTGAAAATTATCTTGCAAAAGACGGTGCAAACGGCAGGGGCTTTCTTGAAACTACAATACTTTCCCCTGAAGCAGGAATAATAGAGCGTGAAAAAATATCACAGCTTGGAAACAGCTACAAAACGATACTTTTTCCAAAGCAAGCGCAGGAATTTATTTTTGAGAACATAGAGGAGATACTCAGCAAAGATGTACAAAACTAATAATAAAATGCGGTTTTGCGGCTGTTTTCATTCATGCAAAAAAAAGGACGAACACAAAATGTTCGTCCTTTTATTTATCAGTTATAACCGCAGGCAAGCCGTTTTTCAAACTCAGCCGCGGGCAGAGGCTTGTCAAACACAAAGCCCTGAACAGCGTCACAGCCAACTTCTCTGAGATAGTCAAGCTGCTGCTCAGTTTCAACTCCCTCGGCGATAGTTTCCTTGCCAAGCTTTTTAACCATTTTTATAATGTAATAGAACATTATAAGATCTTTATCCTTGCCCTCATAATCCTTTTCAAGAGGAATAAAGGACTTGTCTATCTTTATTACCTGCAGATCAACATTCTTTATCATATTGAGCGATGAAAAGCCAGTACCAAAATCGTCCATAGATGTGACGATACCATTAGCTCTCAGACCATTCACGATCTCTGTGATAAGCTCAAAATTCTGATAATCCTCGCTTTCAGTAAGCTCTATTTCTATAAGCTGGTGATCAAGCTCGTATTTGTCGATCAAGGCAACTATATTACCTATCATATTTTTTTCTTCCAGGT
Organism: Hominimerdicola aceti; assembly: GCF_025567495.1. NCBI lineage: Bacteria > Bacillati > Bacillota > Clostridia > Eubacteriales > Oscillospiraceae > Hominimerdicola > Hominimerdicola aceti. The sequence continues at coordinate 17,708 of NZ_JAOQJZ010000010.1, forward strand.
GCTTCCTCGAAAAATTCACTGATATCCTCAAAGGTTCAAAACCCATATCTATGCGTTTTCTCAGCCATTTGCAAACTTCTTCAAGCACATAGTAGTCAAGCTTTATTATGCTTCCGTCATTCGTAAGAAGCGGAACAAACTCCACCGGTGCTGATAACCTTCCCTTTCTATGCCAACGTACAAGGGCTTCTGCACCAAATATCTCCTTGGTTTCGATGCGTACCTTTGGCTGATAATACACCTCGAACTCACCTGCCATAAGCCCACCCATGAAGTTTGACAGCACTCCCTGAATTTTCATCAGTTCTTGTTTTATATTTTCGGAATACTCCATTACATGGCCTGCACCAACTCGTCTTGCAGCAGAATATGCAATGCTTGCACGAGCCATTACTTCTCTTGGATACCTTATACCCACAGTTGACGAATATCCGATGGTTGCACTAAAAATAAAATCCTTTGATACTTTGCCATCATCATACCTTATGTTCATAAAGCTGAGCATATCAATATATTCTCTGAGCGATTCGTTCTTTACAAGCATAACGAAATTATCGCCGCCAAGTCTTGTGATCATCTCACCATCTGAAAGATTTCGGTATATGGTCTTTGTATAATTACGCAAAACAACATCGCCCTGTTCGTAATTTAATACCTTATTTACATATTTGAAGTTATGTATATTGAAAAAGATTATACTGAAATCCTCTATCCTGTTTTGCGCTATAAGCATACCGGCGTGATTTATCAAAGCGTCTAAAGTTGCTGCACCTGTTTCGATATCCGTTTTTATAACATGAGTAACAAGCTCCTGCATAATTACCCTGTTAAATTGGATAAAAACAGTGTTTGCGATTATCTCTACGATATTCCTTTGCTCGTTATCAAAGCCATTGGAATTACCAGAATAAAAGGTCACTGTTATAAAGCCGCCTTCAAACAAAGGAAAACTTGCCTCAAAAGGCTCGTTTTCCACGTCCTTCTCTCTGTCATAAAGCACCATGAGCATATCTGCACCATCTTCACAAAGCTTTGTTGCAGGCATTTTCACTGCAAGCTCCGCTCTGACGATGTCAAGCTTGTCTGCCACAGCAGCCACAGCACTTTTCACCTTGGCACTGCATTCGTCCATATCCGCCGAATCTTCATATATCGTTCGGAAGAAAAGCATCAAATCATTATCAAAATTCATTTTTATCCCCACTAATTTTTTATTCAATGATCACGTTCAGGAAAACGTTTTCAAAAATACCTGTACTTACCTTATTTCATTTTACTACTTTTTATAAAAAAAGTCAAGCAAGCATAGCAAAACGCCGTCCTTTTCCGACGGCGTTTTATCGTCTTAGTAGCTATAGCTGCTCTCACCTACAAACTCCCTTGCAAGGGAATTTACAGGCACACTTTCGAGCATCACCGGCTCTATCTCCTCAAGGGCTTTTAGCATAGGCAAAAAGCGTTCAAAATCCTTATAGCTCCTGCTCTCACGTCGCAGTGTATCCAAAAGATAGTTCTTATACAAGGCAGGCTCATAAGCGTGAAAAGTATCCACTGAAAACTCAGCCCTGTGCTTGTATGGCATTATATACTTGTTCTCGCCAGCCTCAACGCTGTCGAACATATCTAGTGTTTCCGCTGCACTTCTGCCACGGAAAAATCCGTCCCTTATAAGTCTGCGCATAAGCCTGATATAGCAAGGATGCAGAAGCTCACCGTCTTTCAATTCGAGTCTGCTTCTTACACTGACGTACATACATCTTGCATAATCCCCAGCCGCACCTGTGACCTCTGGGTTAAGGGCATGGATACCCTCAAAAACAACTATGTCGTTTTTGTTTCGTCTGAGTCTTTCTCCATCACGCCTGCATTGTTCTGAAAATTCAAACTTAGGCAGAACGACTTCCTCACCGCTGTTTATCTTTTCCATATGCTCATAAAGAAGCTTTCTGTCTATTCTGTCAGGAGATTCATAGTCAGGCTTGCCGTCCTCTCCTATAACAGCGGTGAAGCTGTCAGAAGGCAGAAAATAATCGTCCATAGAGATAGTGTGGGTGTGTATTCCCCTGCTGTCAAGTATTTCCTCTATCTTCAACGCTGTTGTGGTCTTGCCCGCCCCTGACGGACCTGCCAAAAGCAATATAGGCTTCTCCTTTTGATGCTCCTCTATGCTGTCTGCAATGGCAACGAGCTTTTCATTATATTTTCTGTCGCACTCTTCAACAAAAAGCTTTTCGTCATCTCTGACCTTTCTGTTTATAGCACTGACGTGTATCTTCTTCATTGTGTGGTTTGTTCCTTTCGTATGCGTCAGGCAACACCACACATAAAGCGTGCAGTGTTGCCCTGTATCTCATATTATATGTGCAGCAAAAGCTAATCGTTCCACTTTGCGCAGATATTATTTATGGTATCAGTGAGCTTTGCAAGGTCTTTGTTCGTAAGACCTGAGCTTTTGTTTACCAAAGCCGTCAGCCTGTCAAGAGCGCTGAGCAGACGCTGATAGTTAGGCGACGCACCTGTCTTCTTGACTATCTTTATAGGGGTCGTGTTTTTGAACTCGCCGCTTATAAGGTCAAGTTCCGCACCGCTGTATGGCGCAAAGGCGTTAAGCCCGAAATCGTTACGCAAATGCTCCTTATACGCCTCAGCAACTGAATCCTCGCCGTGATTGACAAAGACTTTCTTAGGCGGCTTTTCATAGCTTTTTATCCACCTGTCCAGACCGTCAACGTCAGCATGACCGCTCACGCCGGGAAGCACAAGTATCTCAGCCCTGACAACGATTTCCTCGCCGAAAAGCTTTGCAGTTTTTGCACCCTCCACAAGACTTCTTCCAAGGGTATTCATAGCCTGATAGCCCACAAAAAGTATGGTGTTTTCAGGTTTCCACAAATTGTGTTTGAGGTGGTGTTTTATTCTGCCTGCCTCGCACATACCGCTTGCGGAAATTATTATCTTAGGTGTGTCGATAAAGTTTATGGCTCTTGACTCGTCACTTGTGACAGCGATATTAAGTCCGCTGAAAGTGATAGGATTTATGCCCTTGTTCACATAGGACATTGCTTCCTCGTCAAAGCATGAATTTTTGTTTTTATTGAATATCTGCGTTGCCTCGATAGCAAGTGGAGAATCCACATACACAGGAAAATCCCCATGACCCGTCACCATATTCTCCGCCTTGATATGCCTTATAAAATACAGCAGTTCCTGAGTTCTGCCCACTGCAAATGACGGTATAACAAGGTTTCCTCCCCTATCAAAAGTCTTTTGAATGACCTCTGCAAGACTCTTTGCATAGTCCTTCGGCTTATCATGGCGACGGTTACCATAGGTGGACTCCATTACAACATAATCTGCCTCCGTTATATACTGCGGATCTCTGATAAGAGGCTGGTCAAGGTTTCCTATATCTCCCGAAAATACGATCTTACGTTCTTCACCGTTCTCTGTGAGCCATATCTCAATACTTGATGAGCCAAGCAAGTGACCTGCGTCGATAAAGCGTACCTTTATGCCCTCGGATATCTCCGTCACCTCACTGTATGGGTGTGGGCAAAGGCAGGCAATAGCCGCCTCTGCGTCTGCCATAGTATAGAGTGGCGACACCTCGCCTGTACCCTTACGTTTGCCCTTTCTGCTTCTCCACTCTGCTTCAAACTCCTGAATATGCGCTGAATCTCTCAGCATTATCTCACATAAATTACAAGTGGCCTCCGTTGCGTGTATCTGTCCAGCAAAGCCGCCTGCCGCCAACAGTGGAAGCAGACCTGAATGATCTATATGAGCATGAGTCAGCAATACAAAATCTATATTTCCAGGAGGACAAGGTATCTTCGCATTTTCAAAATAGTCAACGCCCTGCTCCATTCCGAAATCCACCAGAAATCTCTTTCCGCAGGCTTCTATATATGTACAGCTTCCCGTTACCTCATGTGTTGCACCGATAAAATTAAGTTTCATTGCCCTTATCCCCTCGTTTCGTTCATATTCTGTGACAGTATCTCTATCACACTTACATTATAGCACATTCCCAGTGTGATTTCAAGCATTTTGCATAAAAATATTTGATTATCGGCAATTATTTTGTAAAGTCTGAGAGAACGTCAAGTAATAATGATGTAAGGAACAGCATATAGATTACTACAGAAAAATTTAATGGGGTGTGAACAATGAATGGATCCGAAAAGGAACGATGTGTGCTGCTTGGAGAATATGTTGCGGCACACAGAGCCACGGTACGCTGTGCGGCAAAGGAATTTGGCATAAGCAAATCCACAGTACATAAGGATCTGACAGAACGTCTGCCGAAAATCTCTCCTCAGCTTTTCAAAAGCGTAAAAGAGGTCCTTGAGGAAAACAAACGTGAAAGACATATAAGAGGCGGAATAGCGACCAAGCATAAATATGAACAGCAGTTCAAAAAGGCTGTAAAATGAAAAAAGGACGGCTTGAGCCGTCCTTTTTATGTTATCAGAATTTTCTTGCTTCCGCCCTTTTAGAAATAAGATCTTTCCATGCAGAGGGGTGGAAAAGTATCAGCAGAGGGAAAAGCTCCAATCTGCCTGCAAGCATATCGAACATGAAAACGAACTTTGAAAAAACAGAGAAGTTTGAAAAGTTGCCTGCTGGACCTACCTCCGCAAGACCAGGTCCCATGTTATTGATGGTTGTCAGCACAGCAGTAAAGTTTGTTACAAGATCTTTACCATCAAATGCCACCATAAAAACTGATGAAGCAAAAATTATCACGAATGTTACGATATAAACATTTATAGAACGCACTATCTCATGCTCAACAGGTTTGCCGTCAAGGTTTACCTTGCGTATGCTCTTTGGGTGTATATAGGAGTGAAGCTCCTTTATCATTGTCTTGAAAAGCACGATCACTCTTGATACCTTTATACCTCCGCCCGTACTGCCTGCGCAAGCTCCTATGAACATTATAAGCACAAGCACCGTCCGGCATATCTGAGGCCACAGATTAAAGTCAGTGCTTGAAAAGCCCGTACTTGTAATGAGCGACGCCACCTGAAATACTGATTTTGTAAGTGCGTCAAAAATGCTAACACAGCGATCGAGGATATTTGCGAATATTATAGCTGTGGCAATGAGGATTATAGCAAAATAGCACCGTACTTCCTCCATTTTGAATGCCTTTTTAAAGTGCCTGTATATAATATAATAGTATGCGTTAAAATTCACGCCAAACAGTATCATGAAAATGGCAACCACCCACTGCAAATATGGCGAATAGCTTCCTAAGCTGTCGTTCTTGACTCCAAAACCACCCGTGCCTGCCGTTCCAACGGCTGTACAAATGCTGTCAAACACAGGCATTTTGCCAATAATAAGGAAAATAAATTCCAATATGGTCATGCCAAAATAGATTATATAAAGTATCCTTGCGGTATATTTCATCTTTGGAACAAGCTTGCCCACTGATGGTCCAGGGCTTTCCGCCCTCATAAGATTTATATTTGAGCCACCGCTCAGCGGTATGATAGCAAGCAGGAAAACTAAAACTCCCATACCGCCTATCCAGTGCGTGAAGCTTCGCCAAAAAAGTGCAGTATGAGAAAGCGCCTCAACATTGGTAAGGATCGAAGCACCAGTTGTTGTAAAGCCGGAAACTGTTTCAAACATAGCATCCGTGAAGCTTGGTATCTCTCCGCTTATCCAAAAAGGCATACACCCAACAAGGCTCATAACTATCCAGCTCAAAGATGTTGCTATACAACCCTCTTTGAGATAAAACACATAGTTTTTAGGCTTTTTCCAAGCCATTACCACGCCAAAAGCAAGGCACACAATGGCTGTTCCAAGATAATAAAGTCCCACGCCTTCCCCGTAAACCAGCGACACTATGCAAGGCAGCAGCAAAAAGCAGGCTTCCATTCGCATAACGTTTCCTAAAATATATCGAATGATCGAGCTGTTCATATTTCCTCCGCTATTTCAGAATATCAGTGATATCGTTAAATCCCGTATGAGTAGTGACGACCATTACAGTGTCGCCCCTCTCTATAGTATCCTGACCGCTCGGGATAATGATCTTGCCGTTTCGGTTTATGAACGCCACAAGCAAATGTCTTTTTAAATCAAGAGCCTGAAGCGGTGTACCTGTGACCTCTGACTCCTGATCCACCTTGAACTCGATAGCTTCTACTCTATGATCGAACAAATGATACAGCGTTTCAATATTGCTATCTCCCGATTCGTTCTTCGCACGGACGTAAGCTATTATCGCCTCAGAGGTGATATATCTTGGATATACTACGCTTCCAAGGTCCAGTCTGCTTATAACGTCCTTGAAGTTTATCCTGTTTATCTTTGTGATAGTCTTAGCATTTGACACCTGTCTGGCATGAAGAGTGAGCAAGATATTTTCTTCGTCTATTCCCGTGAGAGCCACAAATGACTCTGCATACTCTATGCCCTCTTCCTTCAGAAGTTCCTCGTCAGTGCCATCACCGTTTATTATTATCGCCTTTGGCAAAAGCACGCTGAGATCCTCACAGCGCTGTCTGTCATTCTCGATTATCTTGACGTTGATCCCCATGCCAATAAGACGTTTTGCAAGATAATAAGCCGCCTTGCCGCCGCCTATTATCATTGTGTTCTTCACCTGATTTGTCTTCACACTGAGATCCTCAAAGAATGTTCTTGAAAAATTTCTTTGGGTGCAAAATGAGATAACATCATTCTTTTTCATTGTGAAATCGCCAGATGGAATATATATTTCCCCTTCTCTCTCAACAACACATATAAGCAGGCTTGTTGCCGTTTTACGGCTAAGCTCAGCGATCGTAGTGCCGACAAGAGGATTTCCCTCAGGTATCTTATACTTTATAAGCTCCGCCTGACCATTTGCAAAGGTGTTTACCTCAAGAGCTGTTGGCAGACAAAGTATTCTTGACGCTTCTCTTGAAGCCTCAAGCTCAGGATTTATGACCATTGCAAGACCAAGCTTCTCTCTTAGATAGACTATCTCCTTGCTGTAATCAGGTGTTCTTACTCTTGCTATAGCTGAACACTTCGCTACTCTCTTGGCAAGTGTACAACAAAGCAGGTTAAGCTCATCAGACTCTGTGACAGCAATTATAAGGTCGGCGTTCTCTATGCCGGCATCCTGCTGAACGCTAAAACTTGCGCCATTCCCTACGATACCCATAATGTCATAAAGACTACTGAGTTCCTGTATCTTCTTTGCATTCTTGTCGACTATCGTGATATCGTGGCCCTCTTTCACAAGCTGTTCAACAAGGGTCGTACCTACTTTTCCGCAGCCCACAATGATAATATTCAAACCGCCTGCAGGCTTCTTTTGTTTACTCATATTTTTCCTCCCACCGAATGACATACTGCCATTCACAGCAGTTCTCTGCACTTCTTCTCTTCATTAAGCAGAGCCTGATCATCAAAAGCGTATAATTCCATATCATATAATGTATCACCATGCTGTTAATAATATGTTAAAGCATAGTAAAGATATTAATAAAATTTACGACGATTGCCTAACTCATTTTTCCAAATTAGCGATTTTCAAAAAAAGTTATAAAAAACACAAAAAAACTGTGCCGCCGATACATACCGACAGCACAGCTCAATTAAGAAAGAATGATTTGGAAGAATTACTCTACATTTTTGAGTGCCTCATCAAGAGGTACTTTCTTTACACGTCTTGTAAGAATAAATGCTATCACCGCATATGAAACGATACCGAGCAACGGCACTTCAACAAATATTTTTGCTGGCACATAATATGGCATCCAGCCTGAATACTGAGCGAAAGCAACTTTGAATATATACTTCAAAGTAACATTTACTATAGGAACAGTCAGCAGCATTGAGGCTATAACGACTATGGTCGTAGTCGTTATATAAAGGCTGTTTATTTCCCTGTTGTTGTAACCCAGTATCTTTGTCATAGAAATAGACTGGCTGTTCTTTTCTATTATGACCTTTGAAAGAAGATAAACAATTAGCATGAACATTATAACACCCGCTGTCGCAAACATACTTATCATAGAACCCATAGACAGTATGAGCTGTCGTGATGTTTTTGTCAGGTCGTCTTTCGTTATAGTTGTCGCAATATACAGATCGTCTATATCCTTTATCTTTGTATTGGAGAAATAACCATTAAAATACCCGTCCTCAAGTTCAAAGGTCTTTATGAAGTCGCTGTCTGTCAGATAAACTGCTATAGTTGCAGGATCGTCATAGATACCCTCTACCTTAAAATTGTATTTTTTATCTCCGTAAGACTCTTTCAGCGTCACTTCATCGCCGACCTCTATGTTATACTTCTGAGCATAACCATCAGAGATAAACGCTCCGCCGTCTTTTATATCTGCATGAACGAACTTGCTGTTTTCTTTAACTCCGTAAATTGTAGCCGTTTCCTCTTTTAGCTTGTCATCGACAGTTTTAAGAGAGCCTGAACAGTATTTCTCTACACCCTCTGTTTTAGTTTCAACAGGCATTTTCAGCACATACTGATATTTGCTTATCATATTATCTTCTATTATATCCTGATAATGAAGAAGCATAGGCTTCATGCCAAGGCCAAAGAAGATGATAACATTGGCAAAAAGAATGCCAACAAACACTGTAATATAGTTAGGAATGTTCTGGAAGATGACTCTAAGTCTGAAACGCTTTAATATGCCTATCCTTGTGTTGAGCTTAAAAGCCTTTTTCTTCTGACGCTTTTTAAGATCACGCCTTAAGAATTTAAGCGGTGAAAGACTTAGTTTATTTACAAGCATTACAAGGTTTATTACGAAAAGTATTATAAGAGGAACTACTGTCGTCTTTATAAACGCATCTGCGTTCCAGATCGTTTTGTATGTTGGCAGACTGTAGCTTCCATAGTACGCTTTGACCGCAAAATCCTTAAAGCAGGTGTAACCCAGTATGTTGCCTACAATGGCAGATACAAGCACGACTATCATAGGCGTTGCAAGATAATGTCTAACAAGCTCGCCCTTTGTGTAGCCTGAGGCTCTGAGCGTACCTATAACGTTTGCTTCTTTTGCAATAGTGTTTCCCGTTGTTATAGCAAAAACAAATGCGATTATGACCATAACAAGATAAAGAAAAACTGTTATCATGGTGTTATCGCCCTTGATATCGTCGCCTGTAAAATGTATCGCCTGATTTGAGTATTCCGGAATAAACTGAGTGAGCATTGAGATTCCATTTATATGCTTCATGACCTTCTCAGCCATATCCTGAGCTTCCTCGTCGTCTGCCGGGGTTTTATCATATTTCCATGAGTAGCTGTAATGAAGATCAGCCTCACCATAATCGTCAAAAAGCGTATCGGTAACGATAGCTACACCGAACTTCAAAGCGTCAAACATCATATCAGACGGATTAGAATACAGTGCGCTGTAATCTGAAAGCGCAACAAGACCTGTTATCTTAAGCTTCTTGCCGCCGACCGTCAGGCTGTCGCCAACTTTAAGCTTGTTATTGTCAGCATACATTCTGTCAATAGCGATCTCGTCATCAGTAGAAGGAAGCTCACCGTCCATTATACATATCCTGTCGATATCCTTACGATTTTTGAAAAGCCTGATAGTGCTGTCAACTTCTTTTGTTTCTTTGTCAAGATAAAAATTTTCGTATACCTTTATCTTCTCCTCACCGTCCTCTATCTTCTTGATAGCATCATCATCGGCTTTTTGAAGAAGTTCAAAATTTCCGCTCTCGATATTGTATTTCTCAAAGCTTTCGTCATAAGCAACAGACATACTGCCTGCCGCAACAAGAAAGCCTGATACTATGCCTATCATCATTGTGATGAACAAAAATAGAACGATGTATTTTCCTATTTCGCCCTTAAGCTCTCTGGGCAAACGCTTGATAAGAGGGTTTTTCATGCTGCCCCTCCTTACCAATCAAGCTCTGCAGCTGTGAGCTTAGTTTCATTAAGATAATTCTTTCTTATCATACCATCTCTAAGCTTTACAACTCTGTCAGCCATTTGCTTGATAGCATCATTATGCGTTACCATTATGATAGTGTTGCCATACTTCTTGTTTACGTCCTCTATAAGCTGTAATATCTCCTTGGAGGTATTGTAGTCAAGCGCACCTGTAGGCTCGTCGCAGAGCAGGATATCAGGGTTCTTGACGATAGCTCTGCCAATAGCAGTTCTCTGCTGCTGACCTCCCGAAAGCTGATTAGGAAGCTTGTGACGATGCTCGTAAAGCCCAAGGGTTTTAAGCAGGTCGTCAACGTCAAGAGGGTTGTCGCTAAGATATGCGCCTACCTCGATATTCTCCTTGATATTCAGGTTAGGTATAAGGTTGTACATCTGGAAGATATAACCCAAGTGCTTTCTTCTGTAAAGGGTCAATGCCTTTTCGTTCATGTCGGCTGTTTTTTCGCCGTTTATTGAGATATACCCCTCGTCAGCGGCGTCAATTCCTCCTATAATGTTCAGAAGTGTTGATTTACCTGAGCCTGACGGTCCGAGAAGCACGCAGAACTCTCCTTTTTCTATTTCGATATCAATGCCCTTAAGCACTTCAACCCTGCTCTCGCCCTCGCCAAAATGCTTTTTTATGTTCTTTATTTCAAGAAACACCTTCATTCCCCTTTCCAACTATTTATTTTAATAATGTATCTTTGCCGTTTTTAAACGTCATATTATACATATTTGTATGCCATAACTTACTTCACATTGCGGTTAATTGCAGCTAACCGATATATCTGATAAATCCCGCCGAAAAAGGCGGGATCTAACGATATAAATATTACTAATTTAGCCGTTTGTCGTGCTTTGCAAAGCAAAGCTTACAAGCTTGTCGAGAGCGTCATCAGATATCTGAGAAACAATAGCCACCGAGTCATTCTCGGCATTTTTTCTCTCAACGCCTACACGGTTTTCAAGAAAATCCTGAAGTATCACACTTGGAGTATAAAGCTCATTGGCTGCCTTTATGCCCTCAGATGTCAGTGTGATCTCACGGTAAGGCTCTTTGATTATATAACCCTCGTCTATAAGCTTCTGAGTCATCTTGACGGTGCTTGCCTTTGTCACGCCCAGAACAGAAGCTACCTCTGTGGACTTGACAGGTCTGCCGTTCTGACCCAGTCTGTATATGGCAAATAAATACCTTTTCTGTGATTTAGTCAGCATTCAGATGACCTCCCCGAAGTTTATTACTGTTTTATCATAATCTGTGACAGCGAGAAGAATTTGGACAACAGCCGCAGCTGCCACCGCAAGAGCTTTTGCCCTGCTTCTTATCCTTTACGAGCTTGTAAATTATAGCTGCCACGATAGCAGCAAGAATCACTGCAACCAGAATCGTACCGCCTACTGTGTCCATAATTATCCTCCCAACTGTTTATGCAAGATCAGTGATGATATTTGCTTTTTATTATGTGTTTGCGCCTACCTTAACGTCCTTTTCAAGCTTTGTGCTTTCCTTATAAGGTCTAACGAGCATATAGATGATAAGAGCGATAAGAGCTATTGCAAAGATAAGACCGATAACATTCACATTACCAGTGAAGAGGTTGCCAAGCTGATTTACGATAAGTGCGATAACATAAGCAAAACCACACTCGTAGCCAATAGCGAACCAGAACCACTTTCTGCTGTTCATCTCACGCTTGATAGCTCCCATTGCTGCGAAGCAAGGTGCGCAGAGGAGGTTGAAGATAAGGAATGACATACCTGTGATGCCAGTGAATGCAGCACCGATAGCAGAGTAAACTGAACCATCTCCGCCGCCGTAAAGGATACCCATTGTACCAACGATGTTCTCCTTAGCAACAAGACCTGTAACAGCTGCAACAGTTGCCTGCCAGTTGCCCCAGCCAAGAGGTGCGAAGATCCAGCAGATAGCCTTACCGATATGAGCCAGAATACTGTATTCCATCTGGTCTTCTGTGAGCATACCGAACGAACCGTCTACCCAGCCGAAGTATGAAGTGAACCATACAAAGATAGTTGACAGTGTGATGATAGTACCAGCCTTCTTGATGAATGACCAGCCACGCTCCCACATTGATCTGAGTACGTTGCCTACTGTAGGGATATGGTAAGCAGGAAGCTCCATAACGAATGGTGCAGGATCTCCTGCGAACATCTTTGTCTTTTTCAGCATGATACCTGAAATGATGATAGCTGCGATACCGATGAAGTATGCTCCTGTTGCTACCCAAGCAGAGCCACCGAAGATAGCGCCTGCGATCATTGCAATAAATGGTGTCTTAGCACCGCAAGGAATAAATGTTGTTGTCATGACAGTCATACGTCTGTCACGCTCGTTCTCGATAGTTCTTGAAGCCATGATACCAGGTATACCGCAACCTGTACCGATAAGGATCGGAATAAATGACTTTCCTGAAAGACCGAACTTTCTGAAGATCCTGTCCATTACGAATGCGATACGAGCCATGTAACCGCAAGCCTCAAGGATAGCAAGGAGAATGAAGAGTACAAGCATCTGTGGAACGAATCCGAGCACCGCACCAACACCGGCAACGATACCGTCAAGGATAAGACCCTTGAGCCAATCTGCGCAGTTTACTGCGTCAAGACCTCTTTCGATAAGTACAGGGATACCAGGTACCCATACGCCGTAATCCGCTGGGTCTGGATCAGCGAAGCTGTATTTCTCAGCGGCTGCAACTGCAGCTTTCAGATCAGCATACTTAGCTGTTTCTGTTGTTTCTTCAAGTGTTTCCTCGTCCTCTACTGTATAATCAGCAGTTGCGGACTTATCTACTGTAGCAAGCAGGTTGTCTGCTGTTGCCTTAGCAGCGTCAACGTCAAAATCGTCAGCTTCGTTGTCGATAGCCTCGCCGCCCTGCTGCTCGATAAATGCGTTGATTATGTCAAGCGAGCTGCCATATTCGTCAGCAGCGTCCTCAGCGTCAGATGAACCAATGCCGAACAGATGCCAACCGTCACCAAAGAGTCCGTCGTTTGCCCAGTCAGTTGCGGCAGAACCTACTGTTACCATTGAGATATAGTAAACAAGGAACATAACCACTGCAAAGATAGGAAGACCGAGCCAACGGTTCGTTACGATCTTATCGATCTTATCTGATGTTGTAAGACCACCCTGATTTTTCTTTTTATAGCAATCCTTGATTATTGAAGCTATGTAAATGTATCTCTCGTTTGTGATGATACTCTCCGAGTCGTCGTCCATTTCTTTTTCAGCAGCGCAGATATCCTTTTCGATATGGGTCTTTACCTGCTCAGACATACCGAGCTGTTCGATGACCTTCTCATCTCTCTCGAATATCTTTATAGCGTACCATCTCTGCTGTTCTTCAGCAACATCATTGAGGAATGCTTCCTCAATATGAGCGATAGCGTGTTCAACAACACCGTTGAATGAATGCTGAGGTACCATTGGAACTTTTGACTCAGCAGCCTTTACTGCAAGCTCAGCAGCTTCCTTGATACCGGTGCCTTTAAGTGCGGATATCTCGCAGACCTGACAGCCAAGCTCCTTAGCAAGCTGGTCTGTATTTATCTTATCGCCATTCTTTTTAACAACGTCCATCATGTTGATAGCAACAACAACAGGGATACCAAGCTCAACAAGCTGTGTTGTAAGATAAAGGTTTCTTTCGAGGTTTGTACCGTCGATGATATTGAGGATAGCGTCCGGACGCTCGCTTATAAGATAGTTTCTTGCAACTACTTCCTCAAGTGTGTAAGGTGAAAGTGAGTAGATACCAGGAAGGTCCATGATAACTACGTCCTTATGACCCTTGAGCTTACCCTCTTTCTTTTCAACTGTTACGCCCGGCCAGTTACCTACGAACTGGTTTGAACCTGTAAGAGCGTTGAAAAGAGTTGTTTTACCGCAGTTAGGGTTACCTGCGAGAGCAATTTTGATCTCCATACAATTCGATCCTTTCAGAATTTTGGCACTCTGATATATCCTCATCTTCTAAGTACACATCAGCTCTGCCGATGAAATTTTTTGCTGTTTGCCTGAACTATGTATCAGACCGTTTCGATCATCTCAGCGTCAGCCTTCCTGAGCGAAAGCTCATAGCCTCTGACCGTTACTTCAATAGGGTCACCCAAAGGCGCAACCTTTCTTACATGGACTTCAACACCCTTTGTGATGCCCATATCCATGATCCTTCTCTTTACAGCACCAGTGCCGTTGAGCTTCTTCACAGTAACTGTTGAACCGATCTTAGCTTCTTTCAATGTTGCCATAACCTGATCCTCCTAACTATACAAAATATCTTCAAACATATTTATCATGGCTTGACCGCCAAATGTTTCCTATACCATTATCTTCGCAGCCATTTCCTTTGAAACAGCTACTCTTGATTCTTTGACCTTAACGATAACGTTTCCTCCGATAGTGCTTACTACCGTTACCGTTCCACCTGCGACAAAACCCAGATTTTCAAGAAACTTTCTTGTTTCAGGTTTTCCGCCTACTTTCTTTATCATGTTTTCTTCCCCTACGTTTGCAAATGTCAGCGGCATCATTCAGACCCTCCTGTTCTTTTGTCAGTATCAAAAGTTAGACTTATCTAACTTTCAGGCTTATTAAAAGGGTTAGCATTTTCTAACCCGTAATATAGTTTAGCATGGCTAACCGAATTTGTCAAGACTAAATGTGCCGTTTTTTTAATTTTGTAAGCTTGCACAAAATCATAAGTTAGTTAAGCATAACTTTAGTTAGTTTTTAATAACTCAATTACTGCACAAACGCAGACAGAAAAGCAAAACTGCCTTTTTCCGCCTGCGTTTGCAGTTTACATTATTACATTAGAGATATATGCTTACTTAGCAAGAGCCTCGCCCAAAGCCTTGCAGCTTGCGAGAGCGTCGTCGTCAGGAGTTTCGTTTACAATAAGTCCCTCGCCATTTACAAGTGTTGCACCGTCGCCCGTAACTCTGTCCTGCCACTGACGCATCCACTCGCCGTCACCCCAGCCGTACGAGCCGAAGAGTGCTATCTTCTTTCCTGAGAGCTTGCCCTCTATACCTGCGAAAAATGGTTCGAACTCACTTTCCTCAAGCTCCTCTGCACCCATTGCAGGGCATCCAAGAGCTATTGCGTCATAATCCTCAACATTGCCGCTGAACTCAGAAACTGCGAAGCACTCTGCGCCTGCACCCTCTGCAACTGCCTTTGCCATAGCCTCTGTGTTGCCTGTACCGCTCCAATAAATTACTGCTGTTTTCATTATGATTACCTCCTAAGAAATTTTCAGGGCTTGGTAAATGCTTTCACCCTGAGCAAGTTTATTACACAGATAATTTCTGCACTTGTCATAATTGCTGAAAATACGTCTTGCTCTGTTTTCGTCAGAGTAGACTTTCCAATATCCGCAAAGAAGATAGTTTCTTCCCTTGTTCTGTATGAACCCTGTAACATCATCAACAGGATAGCCTAGAAACAGACCTATCTCATGAGGAAAATCCTCACTTGCGGATATTCTTCCAGACAGCCTTTCAAGCTGCTGTTCAAGGGTCATACGGCTGTCATAGCCAAAGCTTTCAAGAAGCTTTCTTACTCTGTTGTCTGCAAGTCTGTCAGATAAAAGCTTTTCGTTATAGAGAAAAAGCAGCTTTCTGCTTTTGCACTCGCAAAGCACTGTTAGCTTCATGCCCTTTGTATATGCCCTGCTGTTAAAAAGCTCGACATTCTCTTCAAGCCCGTCCTTGTTCTTTTCCATTGACATAAGACAGGCAGGCTTTATTCCAAGCATTGCAGGGGCAAGATGATAAGCCATGCTTTTTTCAAAATTTCTCAGCTCAGACTGTGACATAGTCCCTCCTTTGGTTAGAAATTCCTAACCTATACATATAAATCTATGCGTTTACAACGCCTTTAGTACAATATTTTTCAAGCACGTTCTTCAAAGCCGAACAGCTTGATGAATGGCATATAGCCACGGGAAAATCAAGTTTGCTTGCTCTTTGGTTAAGACCATTGAGCATTTTATGTGACACTGTATCAGTAAACACCACTGCCAGATCAGGACTGCCTATCTTCTTATCAAAACCTGTAGGATATTTGATGAACACCTTAGCCTTGCAATCATATGATTTGCAGATATCCTTATAGCGTGTTGCCATACGGTCATTTCCGCCTACTATTATAACGCTCATACTTTTCTGAACTCCTCCTTTTCATTAATTTGGGTTAGTATTTACTAACCATATTCATATTAGCACAAACTAACCCCGTTTGTCAAGGGAAACTTATGTCAGAAGTATAAACTTTTCATATGATAAAATATTCACGGCAAAAGCGAAGATACTATATATAATATGCGTTACATATCGCAGATTATGTTTGGTATTGTTTTGCAAAAAAATACGGCGAAGTGCCAAAAGACACAACGCCGTAAAAAAACAAATATTATTTGCTTAAAAGCTCTGCGAATTGTTTCATGAATGCATCGCAGACAGTGACAAAGCCGCTGTTATTATAAGTGATATTACCTTTTTCATCTATGTTTTTCCTCTGTCTAAAAACTATTAGTCCATAGCAGCCTTTATTGCAGCCATAAGCTCATCATATGTTTCATAAGCAGGAAGCTCAGGATATTCAGCCTTTATGCTGTCTGTGCTTCTGAAAAGGAAGCCTGCCTTGCTTGCCTGAATCATGCCAAGGTCATTGTGGCTGTCACCGCTTGCGATAGTTTCAAAGCCGATAGACTGGAGAGCCTTTACAGTTGTGAGTTTTGACTTTTCACATCTCATCTTGAAGCCTGTGATCTCGCCGTTGTCAGCAACTTCAAGAGTGTTGCAGAAGATAGTAGGATAACCAAGCTTCTTCATAAGAGGACCTGCAAACTGTGAGAAAGTATCGCTGATGATTATTACCTGTGTGAAGCTTCTCAGCTCGTCAAGGAACTCCTTTGCGCCTGGCATTGGGTCGATAGTTGCGATAGTATCCTGAATTTCCTTAAGACCAAGACCATGCTCCTTAAGAATGTTGATACGGTATTTCATAAGCTTGTCATAGTCAGGCTCATCTCTTGTTGTTCTTTTAAGCTCAGGGATACCTGTAGCCTCAGCAAAAGCTATCCATATCTCAGGAACGAGAACTCCCTCAAGGTCAAGACAAGTGATATACATACTCATAATTATTTCCTCCTTAGAAATATACAATAAAATTCGTAATTTGATTATACCATACTTTTTATAATAATACAAGAGTTTTGCTTTAAATCATTAAGGCAAAAATAACACAAAAAATCGTTGCCCATTGTAAAATTTCGCTGTTACCCCTTTCTGATACTTGACAATTTGTGTTATATATGTTATAACTAATACACATACTAATTTATAAATCATTATTAATAAATAATGAAAAGAGGTGATACATATTTCTACAAGAAAAGACGGTATCGAAACGAAAAAAAAGATACTCACTGTATGCGTCCAACTGTTTCTGGAACAGGGGTATAAACAGACAACTATCTCGCAGATAGTAAAAAAAGCTGGCGTTGCAAGAGGAAGCTTTCAGAACTTATTCTCCACAAAAGACGCTATTCTAATGGAACTTGTGGGCACGATGTTCAGCGGACAATTTGGAGTGGCAAAAAACATTGTTGGTGATAATATGTCGCCGATATACACATATGCGGTGGAAACTGCCATACAGATAACCCTCACTGAGCTGAATGAAAATCTCCGAGAGATCTACATTGAAGCTTATACTATGCCTGAAACGGCTGAGTATATCTATGTTCACACTACGGCGGAACTGAAACAGATATTCGGCTCGAATTTTCCGGGCTATACCGAAAGCGATTTCTATGAAATGGAAATCGGAACATCAGGAATAATGCGCAACTATATGGCAAGAAAATGCGATATCCATTTCCCACTTTACCACAAGCTTCGCCGTTTTCTGACGGCGGCAATGCGAGTGTATAAAGTACCAGAGGAAGAACAGGCAAAAGTGCTTGCATTTATTAGATCGCTTGATATTAGAGCTATCGCCACTGAGGTCATGTATAAGCTGTTTGCAATGTTGGAAATGACATTCGATTTTAAACTTTCAAAAGACGACGAAATGGGGGAAACAAGATGAAAAAACGGTTATTGAGCATCATACTTACTCTATGTATGGTAATGTCCATTACGCCTTTGAACGCATTTGCGGTCACAGAATATGGCATATGGATAGGTGAAGAACAGGTAACGTCTGATAAAACATGGAGCAAACAAGGCTGGAAATACGATATACAAAGCAAGACTCTGACGCTTCTTGGCTACAATATGGCGACTATAGGCAAACGTATAAACGGCAACAGCGAAAGACCCAGCCGATTTGGTCTTATATACGTTGAAGGCGAACAAGATCTGAACATAAAGCTTGTCGGCAGCATTGATCTTGGCGACAGTCCGTTTTCAAGCCAAGCCGCAACAAAATACAATGAGAGCTACAGCGGAATTTATGCTCCTGACAGTAATATCACTATCATTGGCAGCGGAACGTTTTCAGCAGTAACACATGACGCAGCAATATACTGCTCAAATCTTACTATCGGCGACGGAACTGAACAAAATGCTACTAATGTATCGTGCGAAAGCTTCGGCGCTTGCATTATCGTAAAGTATAATATGATAGTTAATGACTACAGTACTGTTTGGGCTTGCGCAAACGGACCAACTGTGGGCATGAACGGCATTTATGTTGAGGGGTCGCTTTATGTAAACGGCACTAATACCACCGTAGAGGGTCGTGCTACATACAGACCTGTTAAGGGAGAGTGCACCAATTACACACACTACAGACCAAAAAATCTCACTTCAGGCGGATATTTCAACAATGCAGGTTCAACTATTGCAGGAATAATGGTATATGGAATTTTGACAGTTGACGGCAGTAAGGTCGAAGGTAACGTCTTTAAAGAGATATACAAACCACAAGAGTATGATTCAGAATACACCTCAGGCCTTGAAGCAGGCGGTATTGTAATAAAGAACAACGCCACAGTAGAAGGCAGAAACATTAATCCGTCCACGCCGGGATTCATGGAATATGGCGTACAAGTTCACCATTACGCCATAAAATTTTTAGGAAGAGGACGTGTCCGTGCCGGAACAGAGTATGTGGATTATGAAAGCGTCAATCGTGGTTTCCGTAAATCAGGCGGCAACGAAATAACAGTTTCGGGACGGCTGAAACTCTATGAAAGCGATACTTGTCCCGCTGACTTCAAGAAGTTTGCGCAGTATGGCTTCGGAGGGTATACAGAATATTATACAGAAAACATGGATGACATCTATATAAAAGATGATAATGGCCGTGGTAAAATGTCATATTTCAAGGATATGCATGATTATGAAACATTTTATTTAGCAAGCGGAATAGATCTAAAAGATATATATGAAATCGATCTGGACACCAACGTTCCATTTGATGTAAACATACTTTCAGGCGATATCAAAATGAACATAGATATCAAAAGCGGTTTTGAGCTTCCGAAGATCATTGTCTATGACGGCGCAACTTTAAAATTAAAGACCTCCCCTGATAAAACATATAATTTCACTTATCCTATCGAGCTGAAAGGCGGCACGATAGAATTTACAAACAGTGCGATCGTGCGAGGACTTAACATTGTAGGAGAGGGCAAGGTCATCATTGATAGCGGAAACTACTCTGGAACGCTTGGTGACAACGTAATCTTGCAGATATCAGGCGGAAGCGCTGACTTCAATGACAACGGCAAGGCTGTGGACGCAAAAGGAAACTCGGTACACAAGTACACCTATGTTGCAAGGGGTGCAGATGGCAATGAGTTTATAGGCAGTGCTAACACACGTCAGCCGCCATATGACGATTTTTATGGCTATAACCGCTCAGAAATATTCCATGACGGAAACAAGCTTCATCTCTGGCTCAAGTCACAGGATTCCATTTATGGCGTGAATGCTTTTAAAATAAAAGCTGACGGCACTCTTGAAGATGAGAACACCTATTTTAATCTGCGTTATGGAACGAATATCTTAGAGCATAGGATACCTTTTGATCCTATAACATTAAAATACTTTGTTGTGAAAAAGAACGACGTCGTTACGCTGAAAACAATGGAAAACGAGCCGTCCTCACTGCAAGACAGTGATATCCGAGTAGAATGGTACAGTGTTGAAAACGACAAGCGCACAAAAATAAATGCCCATGGCACAAGCATGTATGTGGGGCGTATGGGCAACAGTGACAATGGTACGCATTATCAGGCAGATGTATATTATTTAGGCTGGGATTCCAAGCTCAATCATTCATATACCTATGACGCATATATCTTCATTGACGAGCCGGTATTTACTGCTCCTGACAAATTCCACTTGGATAAAAAGGCAAAATTCGAGGTCACAAACAATACACCAAATGGCGCAGTAAGGCTCAAATATCTATGGGAAGTGAGCAAGGACGGCGGAAAGACTTTCACCGCCATTGACGGAGAAACTTCTTCTGTTTACGAGCCTACTATAGAAAGCCAAATGAACGGCTGGCAGATAAGATGCAAAACATGGGTATCAACAGGCGACGGACAAAAAACTGAGCCGACCGTTTTCGGCCCTGTTACGATAAACTTCTCCGAAAAAGCACCGGTCATAGTAAAACACCCGCAAAGCGGTGCAACAAACGCTCCTAGCCAGCCTAAACCTGTTAAGCCCGGAGAAATAACTATCGTAATTGAACGTTACTATTTCTTCAATGTAGAAGCAACAGGCAGTGAACCGCTCCAATATCAGTGGCAGGAAAGCAGCGATAATGGAGAAACTTTCGTTGATATCCCACATACCAACGACAATTCACATTCATTAAAAGTGCGAAAAGAAAACAACGGAAAGCTTGTGCGCTGTGTTGTATCAAATGAATACGGCTCTGTAGTTTCAAATGCGGCAAAGCTTACAATATATTATTCTCCTGAGTTTACAGCCTCACTCGGCAATAAGACCATAAACAGCGGAGAAAAGGCTACGTTCACACTTCCTATCGCTCAGGGAAATCCTTACGGAGCTGAGGTGATATGGCAGGTGAGCAAGGACGATGGAAAGACTTTTGCAGACGTTACCGAAGCTGACGGAACGTTCTCTCTTGATTCAAAAGTCGTGGACGGCAAGGAAGAATGGTCGACTACTTTCACCACCTGTGCAACGAACATAAGCTTTAACGGATATATGTACAGATGTACGGTCAAGAACGCTGAAAATACGGACTATGTGGGTACCTGGGTATCGGAAAAAGCAACGCTTACAGTAATAAGAAACTGCGAAGTAGACGGACATATATTTGACGAGGGAACGATAATCTCCGAGCCGACTTGCATCGATAAGGGTGTGAAGAGGTTTAATTGCTCCGAATGTTCACAGTGCAAAGATGAGCCTATAAACCCATTGGGACATGATTGGAAAGAAGCGACCTGCACAGCTCCAAAGACCTGCAAACGCTGTCAGGCTACTGAGGGCGAGCCTATCGAACACAGCTTCGGCGATTATATATCCGACGAAAACGGACATTGGAAGCAGTGCAGTGAGTGCGGAACTGACAGCCAAAAGGAACTTCACGCCTACAAGTGGAATACGGAAGACGGCGAATATTGGCAGGAATGTACAATTTGCGGATATGAAACGAAAAAATCAACTATTTTGAAGATATCCATAAACGGAACTGACGAGACCTGTCCTTTAGGTGATTATGAATTTACATTTGCTCTGCCTGAGGGCTGTACTGACGTAACAGTAGGCTTCAGATTTGCAGGCGACGGTACGGAATTGGCGTTTACCGCAAAAGACGATCTTTACACCGCAAAGGTAAGTGCGTCAGATCTTGAGAGCGGAACAATGACGGTTTACGCTTCGGCAAAACTCAAAGACGGTTTTGTCATCACAGGTGAAAAAGAAGTAACTGTGCTGGAAAACCATGTGGGCGGCACTGCGACTTGTACTGAAAAAGCAAAGTGCAAATTCTGTAATAAAGAATACAGCGACCTTGACCCGACAAATCACACAGGCAAACCTGTTTGGGACTTTGACAGCAAAGAACACGAGAAAAAATATGATTGCTGCGGCGAGGTGACTATCGAGAGAGAACCCCATGAATGGAACGCAGGCGAATGTACAGAGTGTGGATACAAGTGTACACATTCCGACGGCAAGGCGACCTGCACAAAGAAAGCCACCTGCGATATCTGCGGCAGTGAATACGGCGATATCGACCCGAACAATCATGGAAAGCTCACACATATAGATAAAGTTGACGCAACACATGACAAAGAGGGAAATATCGAGTATTGGTACTGCGAAGAATGCGGCAAGTATTTCGGTGACAAGGACGGCACAAAGGAGATACAAAAGGCAGACACTATTACAGATAAGCTGAAAGACACTCCAAGTGATGACAAAAAAGATAACTCAAAGCCAGATAATACGAAAGGCGATACTAATGAGAGCAAGACAGACAGCTCTACAGCAGAAAAGCCGAAAAACGATTCAAGCGAAACCAAGGCAGACAGCTCCACGGCTGATAAGCCTAAGAGCGAGCAGAAAAATCCACAGACCGGAAGCGGCAGTGGTATGAGCCTTTGGCTTGCAATGCTGTTGATAAGCGGCGGTGCGGCAATGGGAATAAAGAAAAAGCACAAGAAATAACTGATCTCTTAACTGCACACAGCGGTTGTCTCAAACGGCAGCCGCTGTTTTTTTGATCAACATGACAAAAAATTTGTTACCCAAAGTTAAATTACCTCTTGACCTGTGGCGAAAATAGTAGTAAAATAGAAATGTAAATACAATAATTGAAAGGAATGTTCATCATGCCAAAGTTTATCGTTGAAACATCTGCACGTCACGTTCACGTTACTCAGGAAACTCTTGAAACGCTGTTCGGAAAGGGTGCAACACTTACAAAGAAGAAAGATCTTTCACAGCCTGGTCAGTTTGCTTGTGAGGAGAGAGTTACAGTCGTAGGTCCTAAGAAAGAGCTTGCAAATGTTTCTATCCTCGGTCCTGTAAGAAAAGCAGACCAGATCGAGCTTTCAGCTACAGACGCACGTTCTATCGGTGTTGCCGCTCCTATCAGAGAGTCAGGCGACACAGCAGGCTCAGGCGCTTGCAAGCTTGTTGGCCCATGTGGCGAAGTTGAGTGTTCTGAGGGCGTTATCGTTGCTAAAAGACATATCCACATGACACCTGCTGACGCTGAAACATTCGGCGTAAAGGATAAGGATATCGTTGCTGTCAAGATAGAGTCTGCAGAAAGAACAGCTATCCTCTGCGACACCGTTATCAGAGTAAGCGACAAGTTCGCTCTTGCTATGCACATTGATACAGACGAGTCAAACGCTGTAGGCGCAGGCAGAGAGCAGTACGGCGAGATAGTTAAGCTCTAATTTCATAGTACATATAAGACCGCTCATCATAGGGCGGTCTTTTTTCATATAAAAAATCATCGCCGCAGGCGATACCATAATTTCTCACTCCTCACTCCTAATTCCTCACTGACAACAACGTTTCGATTGACACAAAACTCCACCTGTGATATAATTTTCTTGTAAAACACATAACGCAAATATGGAGATTATAAAATGAATAATGATACAATAAAACTTATACGGAAAACCTCAAACGTAAATTCACTTATGGTGATAATTTTCTATATGCTTGATATCGCACTTATAAGACTTGGCGACTTAGTGGTGTACCATATCGCAGGAAAGTCCGCCTACTATGAGGATATCGCTCAGCTTGTGAGCTACTGCATACAGTATCTAGTAGTTGTGCCAATTGTTCTTGTTGTATTCAGACTTGTGAGTGGCAAAAAAGAGGGGCTTAAAATAACAGCCTGTTTCAGAAAACCTTCAATGCCTGCAAAATGGGTCGCAAAATGGATCGTCATATCATTCGGGCTTATCTATGCCGCAAATTATATCAACACATTTATTTTCTCATATGTGCAGAAAGCTTCGGGAACGAGCCTTAAAGGCGTTGACTTCACTTCAAGCGGCACTGCCCTGGGCGGCGTAACGAGCGTGCTGGCAATGTCAGTGCTTGCACCGTTTTTTGAGGAACTTATGTTTAGAGGTACGCTTTTCAGAAATGCCGAAAAATGCGGTCAGCTCACAGGCATTATAATGGTAGGTCTGACCTTCGGACTGTGGCACGGAAGCTATCAGCAGATACTCTATGCGGCTGTTATGGGAATGTGTGCCTGCTTTATGGTTGCAAAAACAGGTTCTATCTTCCCGTCTTTGATACTTCACTTCACCATGAACACTATCGGAGCAATTCAGAGCGTCGCACTTGGTTCCATAGACTTTGACAAGTTTGCCGCAGAACTCGAAAAGGGCAGGATAACAGGCACAGCACCAATGATAATAATAGCTGTCGCACTGCTTTCATTCGGACTTATGATAGTAGGACTTGTACTTTTTGTAAAAGAGCTTAGGTATCACCGTGACAGCTTCAGGCTCATAAACTTCTGCCCTGACGTTTCACAAGGCAAAAAGATAGTCATCTATTTCACCGCACCAGTTACCATACTCGCCTTTGCCGGGCTTATCTTCATCACAGTCCGCACAGCTTTAGGTCTTGGGCTATTCTAAAATACGCATAAAAATAACGCAGACTTTTTACAGCCTGCGTTATTTTTTTATCAGGAGTTATTTATTATGATTTAAGGCTTGCGATCTTCTGGTTGAGTTCCTTGATCTCGGAATCTACAGTTGCAGAATACTTCTCACGAACCTGCGTCCATGTGGACTGTACACCCTCTTCATTAACATTTGAAGCATCACTGTAGAGTGCGTCAACAAGGCACTGGTTTCCGTCAAACTGCTTTCTGTCGCCGAGAGCGGAAGATATACCGTAAGCATAGTCGAAGAGCATAAGGTAATCGTCAGAAACAACGTCCATTTTCACATCATACATCTCGTCTGTCCAATTATGGTTGTTCTCCATGAACTTGTCCTTGTTTGTCTGCTCATACTTAGGATCTGTCTTTGAAGCTCTTACACACTCAAACCAGCACTTAACAGCTTCGCTTCTTGTTGAACCTTTTACCCACATGAAAGCTGTCATATCAGACGTTGTTATCTTCTGCTGATTATCGTCATACTGAGGGATAGGAACAACGCCCCAGTTCTCGCCCTCCTTTGGAGTCTGGTTGCCTGTGTAAGCCCAATCGCCCATTGCATAGAACAAGCAGTTCTGATTGAAGCAATCTCTTGCAGAGCCTACCCAGCCGTTGAGGATAAGTCCGTCCTTCATCATATTATAAAGGAAGTTCTGAGCCTTTTCGATATCAGGGTCGTTAAGGTTGCTTGAAAACTCGTTTGTTGCAGGATCATAGTTTACAAGACGCTTGCCCGTCTGCTGAACAACGTGCGCTCTGAAGAAGCCGTTTACACCGTAACGCTCAGTATCAGCCGGTGCGTTGCCAACATATGAGGACATGATATCCTCCCAATTCTTCCAAGTCCACTCATTGTTTACATAAAGCTCATATGGATCGTCAAGGCCCTCTGCGTCAATGATATCCTTATCATAGCAGAGCATAGCAGAAGCAGAATAGCCAAGAGGCGCAACATAGTGCTTTCCATTGAGCATGAACTGATCTGCTGTATCCTTTGTTGCAGACCACAAAGGCTGGCTGAAATCAACTATGCTGTCGATAGGCTGATACATATCCTTTACTACCTGTGAAGGGAACGCAAGCCACTCATACTTGAATATATCAGGAATATCCTTGTTAGCTGTGATAGCAGCAGCAAGATTATCAAATCTGTCCTCATTTGAAGTCTGCTGGAATCTTATCTTTCCGCCCTTGCTCTCAAAAAGCTGAAGCTCTGTGCTCTTCTCAGGACTGCCCTTAGTAGGGTTAAGGTCGCCCTCACCGAGATAAAGTATCTCTTTTTCAGCACCCTCAGGGATAGCCTCGATAGATTCCGTGTCAGCTACCGCAACGTTCTCTGTTGCAGAAAAATCGTCCTCCGCCTTGCTTGAAGAGTTTGATGAGCTTCCGCAACCCGCTACTCCTGTTGCCATTGACAAAGCCATTACAGCCGCTATGTACTTTTTGTAATTCATAAAATATTCCTCCATAATTCAATATTTTAGCATCAAAGCTGTCCGTATGTAGTTGATGAGTTCATATATTAAATCTTGCTATAATTATACAACACATACAAAGCTATTGTCAATCACCATTATAGCACAATTATCAGCAATTTAATTGTACACTTTGCACAATTAAATCCATATGTATTGTTAAAACGCGGTATTACAATCAATATAGTTTAAAATATACGCATAAAGTTCAAATATTCAATATGCCCGTTTTGAATGAATATAAAACAGATACAAGAGCTTTTTGTAGAAAACATTAACCAAAACAGCAAAATATGTACAGCATTTATGCAGTTCGTAAAACTTTTTTCATGTAATCGTTTGATGTTTTCAGTGGTACTTGTAATTAGCGAATTATTATAGTATACTTGTTTAAGAAGATTTTTTACCGAAAGGAAATTGCTTGATATGACAGATTTTGAAAGAAACAAAGCAAGGGTGACAGCCGAATACGAGGCTCTCATCAACAGAAAAAACATTGTGTCCGACAGCTACAACGGAATTTATGACAGATACGTTTACCCTGTTCTGACAGCCGCACACGCACCTATTATCTGGAAATATGACATGAACCCTGAGACAAATCCATACTTCATGGAGAGATTGGGCATAAACGCAGTACTGAACTCTGGCGCTATTTATCTCAACGGCAAGTATTACCTTGTTGCAAGAGTTGAGGGCAATGACAGAAAGTCATTTTTTGCAGTAGCAGAGAGCGACAGCCCTGTTGACGGTTTCCGTTTCTGGGACTTCCCTGTTCAGCTTCCTGACACTGAACCGGAGGAAACAAACGTATACGATATGAGACTTACTCAGCATGAGGACGGCTGGATATACGGTGTATTCTGCTCAGAGAGCAAAGACAAGACTTCAAACGATCTTTCTGCCGCTACGGCTCAGGCTGGAATCGTAAGGACAAAGGATCTTAAGACATGGGAAAGGCTTCCTAATCTCAAGTCCAAGTCGCCACAGCAGAGAAACGTTGTGCTTCACCCTGAGTTCGTTGACGGAAAGTACGCATTTTACACACGTCCACAGGACGATTTTATCGAAACTGGCTCAGGCGGAGGAGTATGCTTTGGTCTTTGCGAAGACATCACAAATCCTGTTATCTGCACAGATGAAGTTGTTATCTCACCAAGGCAGTATCACACAATCACAGAGGTAAAGAACGGTGCAGGCGCAGTGCCTATCAAGACACCAAAGGGTTGGATACACATTGCACATGGCGTAAGAAACACAGCCGCAGGTCTTAGATACGTAATTTATGTATTTGCAACTGACCTTAAAGACCCTTCTAAGCTAATCGCTTCGCCGTCAGGACTTTTCATTGCACCACACGGCAGTGAAAGAGTGGGTGACGTATCAAACGTTGCGTTCACAAACGGCGCGATCGTTCGTGAAAACGGTGACGTGTATATTTACTACGCTTCATCAGACACAAGACTTCACGTTGCGGCAACAACGATCGACAAGCTTATGGATTACACATTCAACACTCCGTCAGACCCACTGCGTTCTGTTGACTGCGTAAAGCAGAGATGCGAGCTTATCAGAAAAAATCTCGAATATCTTAACAAGTAATATATCAAACAAAAACAGACGGCTTCTGCTGTCTGTTTTTTTGTACACTAAAACTTCCTTCAAGTCTGCAATATCCGTGCATAAATATTGCGCTACCCATGTAGGGGACGTCGTCCTCTACAATTATGCTATGGTTTGTCTGCCGCAAAACTGCTGAGTCCCTTTACCGCAACTTTTTTTATATACCCTCTTGCAATCGTCCACAATCTATGGTATAATTAATTAATAAAAGCACAATATATGCAATATCACGCACAAAATTTTCTCTTAACTAAGGAGTGTTTATAATGAGATGTCCTTTTTGCAACTATGAAGATACAAGAGTAATAGATTCACGTCCAAGCGAGGGAAAAAAGCGTCGCCGCCGTGAGTGTCCGAAATGCGGAAAGCGTTTCACTACTTATGAGGTGGTGGAAAAGCCACAGCTTATGGTATACAAGCGTGACGGCTCGTTTGAGCCTTTTGACAGACAGAAGCTTATAAAAGGCATTCAGAACGCTATCAAAAAGCGTCCTGTCAGTGTTGATGATATGAAAAACCTTGTTGAC
Organism: Hominimerdicola aceti; assembly: GCF_025567495.1. Classification (NCBI taxonomy): domain Bacteria; kingdom Bacillati; phylum Bacillota; class Clostridia; order Eubacteriales; family Oscillospiraceae; genus Hominimerdicola; species Hominimerdicola aceti. The sequence goes on from NZ_JAOQJZ010000010.1 coordinate 45,953, forward strand.
GATATAGAGAACACCTTTGCAAACAAAATGCAGACCGAGACCACTACAAGCGAGATAGGCGATATGGTGCTTATGGGACTGAAAAAGCTTGACCACGTTGCATATGTGCGTTTTGCTTCCGTTTACAAGGACTTCTCTGACGTTGATTCGTTCATTCAGATAATCACTGAGCTTTCTGACAAGAAGAAATAAATAAGAGCGTTCCGATAATTTTCGGGACGCTCAGCCTGTCGCAAAACCCCTAGATTCATCTCGAATTAGGGGTTTTGCTTTTATGCAATCAATAAACTAACAATAAATGTAATCAATTTTCGTAAAAAGTGTCAAAACAAAGCGATTTACACTCCGTGGAGAGATTCATATTGTAAAAGATCTGGTTGAATCTGTTCCGAGCAATATAAAACAGCAAATAAAAAAATGATGCCGCTTCAGAAACAGATACCTCTTCCGGAAGTTTTCCGCAGCGGCAGAACTGATAGAGAAATCCGCCACAGAATGCGTCGCCGGCTCCGGTTGCATCTAATGCTTTATTTCTGAAACCCTTGACGATCTGACCGCCGTCATATGTCCGTACATAAGCGCCCAATTTGCCCAATGTGATTACATCAATTTTCACTTCCTTACGCAACAAGGCTTCTGCTGCATATTTGCCTCAAAACCAGCTGCTCCCGGTACTGCTGCAAAAACAGATGTACCGATTGCCATGCCGATTTTATTTCCAAGAGAGATAAATGCATACTGGAACCCGTCATTGCGGACACCGGTTTTCCATTCGCCATATTCTACACAATCGGGAATAATGGCATAAATAGCCGTGTTAAAACCTGCAAAGAAGAACCGTGTCAGACCAGAACAGATATAAAACGGAACAGGTGTCTCTACAGGACTGAACAGATACAGCGACAGCATACATACACCTGTTCCAAGCGCCAATATAGAAGCTGATCTGCCTTTGTTTCCAAACCATCTGAAAATAATAGGAAACAGTCCGGCACCAATAATTGACGGAATAATAATTGCCATGGAATAAGTAGTAAACAGGGATTCAGTTCCCTCCACATGCTTAAAATAATATAGTGCATCTGCATTTCTTCCACAGAGTGTCACGCCAAACAGGAACTGTCCCAGTAATGCCAGCAGATAGGGCTTATTTTGAAGCACAGTCTGAATTTGCAGCTTTATGGGGATTTTCTTCTTTTCCGGAATGGTTACTGCTTTCTTTGTCTTAGCAAAGCAGAAAATATGACAGGCAGCAAAAATCGCACCATAAAGTACAGCTACCAGCAGATAACCACGCTTGTCACTGCCGCCCAGTTTTGAAATCAACGGCAGTGTGATAATATTGATAATACCGATTGCAATCATGGCACTGACGGAACGGAAGGTGTTGATTTTTGCACGTTCTTCAATGTTCTGCGTCATATCACCGCAGAGGGTTCCATAAGGAATAATTATGCAAAGCGACTAAGAGTGATCTTGGTCGCTTTTGCTATGCTGCTCTAAGTCTGTAATCGACAGGAGATAATCCATCAAGCATTTTAGGCGGCTGTCAGTCACGCTTTTTTCGATACGGCTCAACGCACCCAAGATACTGTTGGCGTTCTCCATATCAACATTCACGATCTTACCGTGCAGTGCCATGTACTTAATATATGTAGCAGTTTTCATATGGCACTCGTCGGCTCTTTGTTTTACCTCTTCCCATTCACCAAGCGTGAACGTGAGATGTTTATACTTCCTGTTTTCTACCTTAATATTATCGACCTCCTTGTTGTCTGTGTTACGGATACTCGGTTCTAAAAGGGTCAGGGTTCCATTTTAGCCCAATTCTGCAGGAAAGCAGAATTGGAAGAGTTTGGGTGACAGAGCATATGCTCTGTCAATACTTGCGAGAAAAAATGAAATTTGGTCAAAAGAGCCAGCCTGCTCTAACTGAATACACGTTTCACATATATAGGACAGAACTCGGGTGAAATTTGCACTCGTTTACAAAAGATTCAAAAAGAATCTGCAAGCTGCATAATCAGGCATAGGCGATATATTGCCCTGTCCGTTAAAATGACAATGGGCGGCATAGTGATGATCTTACGCCTGTGATCGACACCAAACAGCCGAACCTGATGACAGATGTGCTGACGATAGCCCTCATTTTTAAGTATAGCTGGAAAAATATCGCTGTGCCGTATATTCCAAAATCAGAATTATCTTTGCTTTCAGCTCTGGAAATTTCATATTTAAAATAGAGTTCTAACAGACATTATCTGTCTCATGAAAGCAGAAAGGACTCCATAACCGTTTGGTTACTGAGTCCTTATTCTTCTTATTGTATTTTTCATACAGCAGTCTGTTGCCGAGAAGGAAATGACGGAGATGATTTTAGAAAGAGGATATTAGCACGCATAGTTAAAGTGACTTTTTATAATCATTACCACCACAAAAGTGGTGGTTTGCTCTGCTCCAAAAAGGAACTGTTACTGGCTTTGCCCCTCAAGAGACTCCGAGGGTTCAGCACCGCATTACACTCACTGGCAGCCCTTATATGTTAGGTGCTTAATTTCATTTGTTTATAACCTCCGTGTATTTTAATTTAGTAATGCAGTCGCCAAATTACTACTATTTTATCATATTCGGAGGTTATTTTAAAGCGTTCGCTGAAGCTTTTTTTATGTCCCCGGTAGAACCGGACGTTTAATTACGCTAAAGCGCCCAAAAGAGCCCTCGAAAACGCTTTCAGGGCGTTTCCGAGAACCTGCGATCAGTGTTGATTTTTCTTTATCCTGAATACAGCAAACACTATAGCTGCCACAAGAGCCGCTGCCCCTCCGACTATCCCCAAGATAAGCGGGAGACTGCTTTTTCCCTCTCCCTTTTCGGCAGCGGAGGAAACAGCTTCTCTTGTATCAAGAGCTTCCTTATCCTTGGCAATTACCAGAAGCGATACCGTCCTTGGCTCCATTTCAAGAGTCAGGCTGCTGCCATTCAGTGTCACAGCCGGGTTTGAATCGGTCATATCAAATAACTGTGCTGACATACTGTTTATCCCGTAAAGGTGAGCGTACTTGTACTCGTTTCCAAGCTCGATATTTGCGGTCGTTTTGTCGTCAAACGCCTTGTTTGTCACTACGAGGGTGATGACGTCCTCGTTATCTCCGTTAATTGCAGCATAGGCGGTCGAGGTCTCGATATCGTCCGTGGTACAGGACACAAGCGTATCGCCAAAGCCGCTTCCGCTGCCGTCATAGTTGGTGTACAGATTGATCGCGGCAAGCTGATACTGTGCGTCCATTGTAAACAGGTTGGCAGCATAGACCCCGTTCTGTGCAAAAATGCCGAGGGTGTCCGCCTCCATTATAGCACCGCAGACATCGTAAGCTCCCTGAAAATCATATTCAGTGATGGCAAGCTTTGTGCCGGGGTAATAGGTATCTATTGACTCCTTAAGTGCCGGAAGTATCGGCAGGAACTCTGCGCCTGCGTCGGTTATCCAGCTGTCCTCGGTGTAGGTATCGTCCCAGAAGCTTCGGGTCGAGTTCAGCTTATTGTAAACACAGTCGGGATCGCCATAATGCTCGCAGTAGCGCTTTCCGCAGGCGCCCTTTGCCTCGGTGTAAAAATGCACATCGAGCACATCGAGCAGTCGCCTGCCGTTCTCGTCCTCTGCCTTCTTCATTTCGTCAAGATAGTAATCTATAAACCATTTGTACTCGGGGTTGTCGTTTTTTATCTCTTTCCAGTCAGGCGCATCGGCGAAATTCGTAAACGCCCCGTAGCCGAAAAGCGCAGGACCGAATATCTCGGCATTCGGGTCAATATCCTTTACTGCCTTAGACATAGTTACCGACTTTTCAACGATCTCAGCGCAGGTGGTTTTTTCGGGATGAACGAGTGAGTGAGTGCTGCTCCACAGCCCCGGCTCATTGTCGAGAGAATAGCCCCTGATGCCGCCGTTCTGTGAGTCGCCAAGGGTGTTCACAAGGTAGTTTACAAACTCGTCCATATAAACAGTGCCGTCATTTAGATCGGGCGTCAGGCTGAATTCATCGCCCTTTACAAGTTCAACCTTTTTCCAGCGGTCAGAGGGCGCTCTCTCAGCCTTGCTGACCTCGCCGTTCATGTCGGCAGAAACGTAGCCCGCAAGCTGCAGCGTCATAAGAGGGTATGCGCCCTTTGCGGTGCAGACCTCATTCAGCTTCAGAGCGGCACAGCCCGGCTTGTCCTTCATATTCTCCGGAACATTCTGCTGAAAATATCCGTCGGAGATGTTTTTCCAGTCAGCTCCTGCATTTGAAGCGTTCGTTTCCCAGTTGTAAGCGCTGTAGCGGTTGCCGCCCGCACGCACCGCCTTACAGGAAACGTCATTTTCCATAAGCTCCGCATTAACGCCGTAAATATAGGGAGAGATCGCTTTTCTGTCCTTGCCCGTATCAACGGTTATGTTCACTGTTCTGCCCGATGAAGTGCCGCTCACCGAAAGCGTGCAGCTGAGCATTATGGACATTGCCGCCATAAAAGCCGCAAGATTTCTTATTCGCATAGTATCACCGTCCTTTTTAATCAAGCTTCACAAACGCTGCCGAGCCTGCTCCAATAACGCAGCTGTTGCCGCTTATCTCTGCACCGCTCCCGAAGCTGTATATAACCTCTCCAAGTGAGCCGCCGACCGTCAGCTCACAGGCGGAATCGGTGGGGTTTACTGCAACGAGTATTCTCTCGCCGTCAAAGCTTCTGACATATGCAAGAGGTCTGCCCTTTGCGCCGTCGCAGACAAACTCGATATCTCCAAGGCTTTGCAGAGCTTTGTGCGCCTGTCTTACTGCAATTAGCTTTTTGACCTCGCTGCGCAGCGAATTATTGACGGCAATCTGCTTCTCCACAGTCGGTCTGTCGGGGTCGGGGTCAAGGGGGATATAGAGCTTCTCTGCCAGAGCGGAAGAAAATCCTGCATTCTCCGAGCTGTCCCACTGCATAGGTGAGCGCGAGCCGGTCCTGCCGTAACCGCCCTCAACAGAGTTCAGCCCCTCAACGTAATTCATGCCGATCTCATCGCCGTAGTAGATGTAGGGTGCTCCCGGCATCGACAGCAGGAAGGCAAAGGCAAGTTTTCTGCGCTCTCCTTTGATGTGGCGGGCGAGTCTGTCCATATCGTGATTGCCCGAGGGTATGCAAATCAGTCCCTTACGCTCCGAGCGCTCATAGCTGTCCATATATTTGGACACAAACGTCGATGCGTCACCCTCTCCACTGAAGAAGGGCTTTTCATTCCTGAACAGGTCGTTGTAGTGGGAAGACCCGAAGTGCAGCAGAAAGTCCATATGAAAGCCCCCCTGCAAGACTCTGGTAAGGCTCTCCCCACTCGGAGACCATTGCGGCCTCGGGGTATTCCTCGTCAAGAAATGCCCTTATGTTCTGCCAGAGGGCGATGTTGCCCTTCTGATCCTCATCGTTTTTGACAAGTGAACCTGCCATGTCCACACGAAAGCCGTCACAGCCCCGTGAAAGCCAGAAGCGCATGACGTCCTTGAGCGCCTCCCGGGTAGCTACAGCGCCCTCGGAATCCATAAACTGCTGCCAGGGAGCGTTCGGCTTGTAGAAGCCGTAATTAAGAGCAGGCTGGTGGGTGAAGAAATTGATCGCACAGCTGCCGTCACGTTCGGATATGCCCCTTATTGACGGGTAGCCCGCAGGCTCCTCCCAAACGCTGTCCGTCCAGACATAGCGGTCGGTGAACTCGTTGCGGTCGGCCTTCATGCTTTCTTTGAACCAGGGGTGCTCCCATGAGGTGTGCCCCGGCACGAGGTCAAGCAGAACGTGCATACCCAGCTTGTGAGCCTCCTCAAACAGACGGACGAGGTCGTCATTTGTGCCGTATCTGGGGGCTACCCTGCAATAGTTCGAAACATCGTAGCCTGCATCCAAAAAGGGCGATTCAAAGCAGGGGTTTATCCATATCGCCGTGCAGCCCAGCTCCTTGATGTAGGGCAGCTTTTCGGTGATGCCGTTTATATTTCCGATGCCGTCACCGTCCGTGTCCTTGAAGGACTGGGGATAGATCTCATAAAATACTGCGTCGTCGAGCCAGTCAGGTCTTTTTGCCATAATAATTACCTCCGTATAAATATTCGTCAAGGGGTTGATTTGTTTGCTTCTGTATGATATAATACTACATATCGAAGAAATAATCTACGCCGATAATATCACAAACCGATACTATAATACTTTTATGGTGATAATATGGAAAAAGCCGCATTAAAGGAACACCGCCGGCACAGCACAGCCGACAAGCCGTTTTCTTACTATATCTCGAATATTCCCGAATACTTTCCCAATGCTCCAATGCACTGGCATAAGGAATTTGAGCTTAATGTCATTCTGGAGGGCGAGGGTGATTTTGTAACGGGCGATATACACTTTACAGCTTACAAGGGCGATATTGTGCTGACGCCGCCTGACATGCTCCATGCTGTTTATCAGCATGATGACAAGAGATGTGTCTACGATACCCTTGATCTTGACGGCTCCATGCTGGGCAGCCGTGACAATGACCGTGCCGCAGACGCGTTTATCGCACCTCTCATTTCAGGAGCGTACAGTATAGAAACTCACATTACCCCCGAGCATTGCTATTACAGCGAGCTTCTGACCACGGCGGAAAATATGATAAGCGCCGCCAAGGGTGACACGCCCCTTCTTGATATGCTGATAAAAAGCGAGCTGCTGCGGTTCATGTTCCTGCTCTATGAGAGCGGCAGCATTTCAAGGAACGGTTTTGTAAAAAAAAGCTCACTGATGCGCCCCGCGATAGAGTACATCAATGAGCATTTTACTGAGCCCCTCACCATAGACCAGCTTGCGGGCGTTGTTCACCTGAGCAAAAGCTATTTCATGGGTGCACTCAAGAGGGAAACCGGCGTCGGAGCAATGGAATATATAGCCCAGCTGCGCCTGAAGCTTGCAAGAGAGCTTTTGAGAGACACCGACAAAAGCGTTGCAGATATAGCTTTTGAATGCGGATATCACAACCTCTCGAACTTCAACAGGCAGTTCAGATCCGCCGGCGGCTGCTCTCCCAAGGAGTACCGCTCACGCTGCACAGACTCAGATCAGACAGTACAGAATGATTGAAAGGTTATCATTAAGCTGTACAGCCGTGTTTTCACTGTAGGTTTGTCAGACCGCTGCGGCATGAAAAGCTGGCTGCACGAAAAGGCTCAGAATGCCGCCCCTGACGATACTGCAATGGTACTTAGAACAGATATGGACGGCTTGAAGGCGATAAATGACACCTTTGGCCATGCTGAAGGAGACTATGGGATCAGAACCGTCTCGAATGTTGTTCAGAGCATTACCAGTAATGATGAGATATGTGTACGCACAGGCGGTGATGAGTTTTGTCTTATAGGGATAGGAAAATACGCTGATGATGAACCGCAAAGACGGACAGAACGCTTTTTAAAAACACTCGAAGCTGTGGGTCGAAGTTCCGACAAGCCCTACGAGATAACAGCGAGCATAGGGTGGGCAAGCGCTCCTTACAGTGAAAATGTTGTAAGCGAGCTGCTCAAGACCGCTGATGAGCGAATGTATGAAAATAAGCTGATGAGAAAGAAAAACAGGATATGACATACAGTCATATCACTGCTTAGGGGTAAAAAATCTGATATCATTTGCGTACTTATAATACCTACCTTAGCTGCCGAATACACTCAGACACGGATAGCCGTCCTGCTTCAGACGGCTATCCGTGTCTTATTATTACAGCCTTTCCAAGTTGCATGGTGTATGAAAACATGATATACTTAAATTGGAAACGGATAATATTCTGAAATGGAGATAGGAAGGGAGTGATTGTATGTTGCCGATATATATGGCATTGATCGATGATGAAAAAGATAAAAAGGCTTTTGAAAAGCTGTATAATAAATACAAAAATAAAGTTCATGCAATATCCTTGAATATATTAAAAAATGAACAACTTGCTGAGGAATCAACTTCTGACACTTTTTTATCGTTGGCTAAATGTTTTCAAAAAATTAAACATTTAGAATATCACAAATTGGATTATTACATTGTCATAACTAGTAGGAACATGGCAAAGAATATATCTAAAAAGGAAAAAGAAAATTTAATGACGGTTTCCTACGATGATGATTCTTATTTTGTAAATGAAAATATGTCATGTTACGAATTTGAATTTTTGAAAGGTTGCATCAAGAAACTGAAAGTTGACGATCAAGAGATTCTTTATTTAAAGTTTTCGTGTGGACTTGAATATTCTGAAATTTCAAAAACGCTTGGCATTACATCTGCCACAGCAAGAAAACGTCTGCAGTATGCCAAAAACAGATTGAAGATATTACTTGAAAAGGGTGATTTATAACATGAATAATTTTTCATATTTTTCAAAAGCTCTCGATGAAGTCGTAGATGCCAGATTGGATGATTATGTTGAAACTCTTGAAGTAGACAAACGATATGAATTTTCGGAAAAGTACAATAAAAAAATAAACAAACTTATAAAACACAGAGAAAAGCCCTATTTTACTCTGATATGCACGACCGGCAGACGTGTTGCTTGTTGTGTTGCAGCATTGTTGATCCTATCATTTTCTTCGCTTAGCGTAAAAGCTGTGAGAGAGGCAGTTTGTAATTTCTTTATGAATATTTTTTCAGACCATACGGAGATTATAGCAGACAGTGAAATTGTGAATTCATATCCGCATTCGATTGACGAGGAATATCATATATCTTCACTTCCCAATGGATTTAAACAAGTCGACTATGATAAAATGGAAAATTCAATTATAATAACATACTTCAAGGATGATGATTATATCTTTTTTGAACAATACACAAAAGATGCATATCTTAGTAATTATGATAATGAACAGTCAACATTTGAATCATATACAGATGAAAACGGACAAGAGTATCTAGTTCATAATACAGATCATGATCATACATTTATATGGGACAATGGTAAATATATTTTTGAAATATGCAGCAACTTAGACAAACGATCTGTGTTGGAATTGTGTGAATCCACAAAAATAAAGTAAATTAATAAAAACATATCACAAACAAACAATTTTCATTGTCATAGTAGGTGTAGGAGAAAATAAATCTCTTGCACCTATTTTTTGTGAAAGGAGGAACTTACATATATGAAAAAAGTGATATCTACAATTATATCGGTTGTTATTATGCTATGCCTATCACTTACAGCTTTTGCCGAAACCGAACTGCAAACGCCTTCTGACGATGACATTTCTGTTTGTTATTTATACACAGATAAAATATCAGGTACATTGTCAATCTCCAACAAGGCTGCAACTTGTAAATCCACTGTACGTGGTATTTCAGGTACAACTACTAAAATCGTTATAACTCAAACACTTCAGAAGAAAAATGGATCTTCATGGAATAAATACAGTAGTTGGACAAAAACATTCAACAGTTGGTATGCGATTTATTCAAATTCCAAAGAGTCTTTAAGCAGCGGTACTTATCGTGTAAAGACGACTGCTGATGTTTACAGTGGCTCAAAGTATGAAACTGTCACGGCTTTCAGCAAGACTGTTTCGTGTTGATGAGCGTGGGTGGCAATTGAAAGGTGGTGAACTTATCTTAGAAAAAATTAATATACCAAAGAAAAAACATTGTAAAAAAGGAGTTAATAATATGAAAACAACAAACTATCTCGCCGGACTAGCGGCAATAACAATGACATTCACAGGCGTGGCTGCGCCAATATCAGCTTATGCCGATGATATCTCAAAGTCTGCAAGCATAGACTATGCAACATACGGCAACTTTGTGTATATCATAAAAGCTGATAAAACTGCTGATATAGTTGAATATAATGGCAAGGAAGAAAATGTCGTTATCCCTGCTGAACTCAATGGATATACGATAACAGGTATAAGCGGTTGGTCGGGTAAACCTACAAATTCTCACCCTTTGGGTGTCATAACTGGTGCTTTTAAGAACAACAAGACAATTAAAACCGTAGTCATTCCTGATACGGTAAAATATATCGACGATGAGAGCTTTTATGGCTGCACTGCCCTTGAAAGCGTGATGTTTGGCAATGGTGTTGAAGAAATAGGCGATTATGCCTTTGAAAACTGCACTTCACTTTCCAAGGTATACATACCTGTAAGTGTAAAGAAAATAGGCGCTGAGGCTTTTGGTTATACTTTCGGCTCAGAACTTACACTTAATAAAAACTTCTCAATGACCTGCGCTAAGGATAGCGCCGCTGAAAAGTATGCAAAAGAAAATGGAATTCCATATGACACATATCAGGTAAAAATTGACGAGCTTGCCGTTTCAGGTATTAAGGACAAAGAGTACACCGGAAAGCCTGTTACGCAAAATATAGTTATCAAAAATGGCAATGTCGTCCTTGATGAGGGTATTGACTATACTGTTACTTATTCTGCAAACACAAAGGTGGGTACTGTTGAAGTCACCATAACAGGAACAGGTTCATATACCGGCGAGATAAAGAAAAGCTTTGATATACTGCCTGCAAAACAGCAGATACAGAAGCTTGAAACACGCTTCAAAGGCTTTTTCATAGACTGGGCGCAGAAAGGCTCTGCAACAGGATATGAGATAGAATATAGCACAAATGCTGATTTTAAGGACAGCACGGTTAAAAAGCTTACCGCAAACAAGCCTGATACTCTCAACATAAGCGGTCTGACAGCAGGAAATAAATATTATGTTCGTGTACGTTCCTACACAAACGTTGGCGAAAAGGTATACTATGGAGCATGGTCAGACAGCAAAAATGTTACCGCCGCAAAGTATGACATTACAAAGTCAGCTATCTCAGGCATTTCTACAAAGACATACACAGGAAAGAATATCACGCAGAGCGTAAAGGTAAAATACAACGGCAAGACGCTTAAAAGCGGCACAGATTACACAGTTTCATATTCAAACAACAAAAAGGTAGGAACAGCCACAGTAAAGATAACAGGCAAAGGACAATACGGCGGAACTGTCAGCAAGACATTCAAGATAAACCCTGCTAAGCAGAAGATACAGAAGCTCACAGCGAAGTCAAAGGCTTTCTTTATTGATTGGGCGCAGAAAGGCTCTGCAACAGGTTATGAGGTGCAGTACGCCACAAACTCTAAGTTTACAGGCGCAAAGAAGCTTGATGTTGCAAACAACAAGACCGACAAAATGACGATTTCAAAGCTTTCGGCAAATAAGAAATACTATGTTAAGGTACGTTCCTATACGCTTGTAAAGGGTACTAAATATTATGGAGAATGGTCGGCTGTTAAGAGTGTGACAACGAAGAAGTAATATGCTTATAAACCAAAGCCATTTTTTCTTATAATAAGTTTTCGCCGACAATACACTATGTAACTGATCCTTCGAACCGCTCGTCATTAAATATGATTCAAAATCTTATGGATTCGTACAAACAGATATCAGGAGCTGATATTGATAGGTTAAAATTAGGACTATTCTAAATAGAATAAGCTGCCACAGATTTTTCTGTAGCAGCTTATTTTTTTGTTTATGCTATTCCTTCTTGCGAAGATATCCGTCATCATCATATTTTTTAGCTATGTGCTGTGCAGCTTGCTAATCGCCCCATTTGTCTACAGTCTTATCCCAAATTGTCATATATTACAACCTGTTTTCTGAAAAAGTTTACATTTATCAACACGGAAGTTGAAATAGCCGAAATATGGGATCATTCAAAGCATGAACAGTGCCGGCGGAAGATGTCATGATAATGCACGCTGTGAAAGTATGTGGGGAATCTGCACCGCCAACGGCGGGCTGCCTCCGTCAACCCGAAGAAAGCTCTACTATGATCATATCTTTCTCGTTGCATAATTCTTGTTCGAATAAAATGCGTCAAGTGATATTGACAAAACCAGGTAGAACTTGTCCGGCAATTTTAACGCAGTAAACCGCATCATGACAAGTACAAGTCTCTTTCAGTATGGAAACAAAAAGAATATACAAAGAAAAACGCTCCTGTACTGGAAAAGTACAAGAGCGTTGGCAGTAGGTTAAAATCGTTGTATCCCGACGGTAAGTTTCCGTCAGAAACTTCGCTTGACCGTCAGCGACAAGCGTTGTATGAGGAGCGTGAAAAACTCTACGAAGAATACCGCTACCTCAAAAAAGAGTATGCTGATTTAGACAAGGCAAGCCGAACGATTGACGATTACCTTGAAAGTTTGAGGGATGAACCTGAGCGTAGGCGGAAAAAGGGAGAGTTGGAATAACTCTGCAAACTGGAATTTGACGCTCTATTAATGCTATTAAACCCAATCAATAGCATTCTTTACAAGTTTGACAAATGGTTCACAGGTCAGATTTTGGGTATTGTGTGCAGGAACGATACAGCAGATTTTTCCCTTGCCATAGGTGTGAATCCATACAGCAGGCTGAACGCCGTTCTTTGAAACGGTTTCTGCAAGAATCGTTGTATCAGCATTCGGAATCATTTTCATTACATAATGTTCGTCAAAATCAGGGAATGTGAATTTGCCAATGCCTTCAATAATCGGATGTTCTGCTATCGGTTTTACAGTAAGCGGACATTGTTCGGGATGAGTGATAAAGTTACTTCTTACAACATTTGTGAGGATTGCGTGATTTTCTGGGTAATCAGTAAGTGATGCGTGAAACATAATCGTTCCCATACCATTCTGAACATCATTCAGAAATTTCTCCGTCCATTTTTCATCACACCAGATTGGAGTAGGAATCTGATCATTTTCAATAGGATCTTTGAAAGACAAAAACAAATCAAACTGCCCGTTGAAATAATCATTTGGGTTCTTTGTGAATGTTACTTCATAATCTGCGTTAAACAGATAGTCCATCATAGGCTTGATGGAATCATCATGATGCCAGTAATCGTGTACCAAAACAAATACTTTTTTACTCATAAGTTATACGTCCTTTCATCACCATTTTATGGCTACGTTTCTATGAATTCTCGTTTTTTAGATGTGCGTTAAATTCCGATTTGTCAATCTGTTTCATTTGCTTCTTCAGGCTTATAGTTTCGTTCAATATATTCCTCAACAGCCTTAATGAACATCTGATTCATGCTCATGCCCATTTCAGCAGCGATAGCTTTCAGTTTTTCACGCTGTCCCTTTGGAACACGAATTTTGATGTCATCAAGATGTGTTTTCACATATTTTGCCGTAATCGCTTTTCGTTTTTCGTTGTAGTACATAGAAATCAATCCTTTCATATTGTACCCATTTCTTTTATTATACCCTATCAAGAGCTTTTTGTCAATTCATCATATAAAAACTGTCCGGATTTTTTCAGAGAACTTTGTGCGCATTGCGGCTTGAAAAAACAAGTGCAATGATATATAATAGTATTGTACCCAACACTAAACATGAAAGGAGATTTTCAAAATGATTCAAAAAATAATTCCCATTGCAGCAAGTATTACTTTGATAGGCTCAGCAAGTCTGACAGCCTATGCCGATATGGTTTTGTCAATATCACTTGACACATTTTATTCGAACAAGGATTATGCAACGAGAAAGATATGATCATAGTAGAGCTTTCTTCGGTCTTCCGGAGGCAGCCCACCGTTGGCGGTGCAGATTGTTCCGGAACCTTCGGACAAGATCTCATCAATAATCTGAGTTGTATTATTAAGGTGTTCTTTTCTCTGCTTGCAGATTTTGTCATTCTCTCTTAAATCTGATATCTTTTTATCAAGTTTAGCTATTTCATCAGCCCGACAGGACATTTGTGTCAGAATGTATATTTCTCATTGAATTACGCTCTGCACAGCAATAGTATTTTCTGTAATTTATCGGTGTAACGCCGTACAGCTTTTTGAATCTGCGGCAGAAATAGCCGATGTTCTCAAATCCTGTTTCATGCGCTATGGCACAAACGCTGTTTTCGGTATCAACAAGGAGCTTTGACGCACGTTTCAGTCTGTATTCTACAACGTAATTTATCGGCGAAGTGTGCAGGTATGTCCTGAAAATATTGAGAACACTGCTTTTGCTTATAAGAACTGTTCCTGCAATATCGTCCAGTGTTATCTGACCGCTGTAATTATCATGAATATACTGCATCATTATCTGAAGCTTAGCCTGCGTCTGTGCGGAATGCCCGGACACGGGGCCGCAGTCTGTTATCTGTATGCTTTCATATAACAGGCGCCATAGTTTCAGCAGCAGTTCTACCGTTTCCATTTCAGAAGCCGTGCCAGAACCCTGCACAGCAAATACCGACCTCATTGTTTCGATAATGCTGTGGTGCGCTGTTTCTTCGGCGGAAAAAATCACACATTCGGTAGTTGATTCAATTATCGGTCTGATGTATCTGCTGTATATCAGACTGCCCTGCGGCGCAAGCAGAACAGGTGAAAAAACAATGTTCGGAATGATGGTGCTGTCTTCTGCTTCAAACCTGTGTATCACCTGAGAATTTATAAAGATCCCATCGCCCGAGCTTAGAACATACCTGTTTCCACCCACCAGAAAATCAGCCTTGCCATGCTGTACATAAACAAATTCGACCTCTGGGTGCCAGTGCCAGTCGATACAGTGAAAATCGAAATCCCAGATGTCATCATAATAGTAGCTGAACGGATATTCTTCGCTGCCGTGACTTGCAGTTTCACGTAAGGTTTCGTCCGTTGTGATCCTGTCCTTTTTGATTTCATTTCCCATGTTCTCACCCGATTTACGATATTGTGTAATAAAAATGTGATTTTGTGTATTGAAATGTTACGATATTTACTATATAATCTGATTATATCATTTGTCAAGGAGTTTGTCAATATGGCTGTAAATTACAGAAAAACACTTATATCCTGCTATCTTGGATTCATCACACAGGCAATAGCGGCTAATTTCGCTCCGCTTCTATTTCTCACATTTCACAATGGCTATGGTATTCCGTTTGGGAAAATTGCCCTTATCTCGTCGGTATTTTTTGTTACTCAGCTTATCATAGATGTGCTGTGCGCACGTTTCGCCGACAAGATCGGCTATCGGAAATGCGTTATCGGTTCGCAGGTGTTTTCTGCGCTGGGACTTATCGGGCTTGCTTTCCTGCCAGAACTGCTTCCCGATCCGTTTTCAGGAATAATTATAAGCACGGTCATATATGCAATGGGAAGCGGTCTGACCGAGGTACTTGTAAGTCCGATAGTTG
Source organism: Hominimerdicola aceti (assembly GCF_025567495.1). Lineage (NCBI taxonomy): Bacteria > Bacillati > Bacillota > Clostridia > Eubacteriales > Oscillospiraceae > Hominimerdicola > Hominimerdicola aceti. The sequence goes on from NZ_JAOQJZ010000010.1 coordinate 61,139, forward strand.
AAGCCTGCCCATTTGAGCACAAAGAAACTGCAATGAGCCTGCTGCATTCATTCTACTGCTGGGGTTCGGTCGGAGTCATACTCATTTCAACACTGTTTTTTACTGTTTTCGGCATAGAAAACTGGAAGTGGCTCTCTTGTATATGGGCGATAATTCCGCTGGTAAATGTTTACAATTTTTCAGTATGTCCCATAGCACACCCCGTCGAGGACGGCGAGGGAATGCGTATTCGTGACCTGCTCAGAGTCCCGCTGTTCTGGCTTGCGATACTGCTTATGGTTTGTGCGGGAGCCTCGGAGCTTTCAATGGCGCAGTGGGCGTCGGCATTTGCAGAATCCGCTCTCGGACTGACTAAATCAGTCGGAGATATTGCAGGACCGTGTATGTTTGCGGTGACGATGGGCATAAGCCGTACACTTTACGGGAAGTACGGCGAAAAGCTCGATCTTATGAAATTCATGATAGGCTCGGCGCTGCTGTGTCTGATCTGTTACATCACTGCATCCCTGTCGGGAATACCTGTAATCGGACTTCTAGGCTGCATAATGTGCGGATTCTCGGTAGGTATCATGTGGCCCGGTTCTATAAGCATCTGTTCGGGAAAAATACCCACAGGCGGAACTGCAATGTTTGCACTCCTCGCCATGGCGGGCGACCTCGGCGGAGCACTCGGTCCTGCTATTGTAGGAAATATCACCCAGAATGCAGGTAATGATATGCAGAAAGGTATGCTCGCAGGCTGTGCATTTCCACTGATACTTATGATAGTGCTCATGCTGCTGAACAGAGCCAGACGCAGGAATAACTGATCGTATCCGGCAGGTTTATGCAAAGCTACAATAGGAAAAAGGCATCATGTATCCGGACATGATGCCTTTTTGTTTTTTTATACGGTGTCAGCGGTCAATTTACGAATTTCATAGAGCCTGTTCTATACTTCTGAACTGCGACGGAGTAATACTCTCGAACCTTTTGAAAATCTTGCAAAAATAACTGCTGTCACAGAAACCTGTTTCTTCAGCTATCTGATCGACAGTTTTCTGCGTTTCCGCCAGAAGCATTTTAGCCGCCTGTATCTTGCGTTTTGTGATATATTCCATCGGTCGGCAGTTCAAGGTCTGCCTGAATAATCTGCACAAATGCTGTGAAGAAACTCCTGCGGCTTTACTTATGGATTCAAGACCGGGCTGTTTCATATAGTTTTCGTCAATATATGCAATCGCCTTTGTCACCGCAGGGGCGATTTGTACACTGCCTTTTCCTTTCGCCGCAAGACGGCTCAATTCAATGAAAAAGCTGTACAGATAGCCCGACGCTCTGAAATTTCCGTCAACCTTGTCAGACAGGAGTGCCTCGTGCATACATCTGAAACAGTGGTCAAGATATGTAATTTCTTCCTTTGGAAGGGGAAAGATTTTTGGCTTGTCAAAGCCGAGTGCTTTAAGCATATCAGGGCAGGACTTTCCTGATGGTTTTATCCAATGCGTATCCCAGGATTCGTCCGTTGAATAATACTCATGCGGACAGCCGGCAGGGATAAAGAATGCGGTGTACGGTTTTATTATATGTTTCTCTCCGTTAATTATAAGTACGCCGCTGCCTTTTGTACAATAAAGAGCCTTGGCATAATTGTCACCTTTGTCGCATTTAACATGATACTGCCATTCGTTCAGCCCTACGCTCACCAAAAAGACGGGAAGACTGCTTTCTTTGCTGATTATCGGATAATCGTAGAATTTCAAAATTAATTCACCGCCTGTGCTAAAATCGTTATATCTTAATAATATCATTCATTGACTTGAATGTCAATAAGCGTTATAATCTGGCTATTTCAACTTCCGTGTTGATGTTAACAAACATTTAACAATCAACTTATGTAAAATGAAATAATTTAGAACGCAATATTTGTTCAGCTATACAAAAATCTTGTGCATATGAGAGAAATATGCAGAATATAGTGACTTTTGGTGTTATATGTGTTAAAATAATGTATGCATAGATAAAAAAGTCTATTGCAAAAAAGAAATGTGGTGAGTTCAATGAAGATATAAATATTTATTATGCACAATTATCCGTTGCAATAATTGTGTTATATGATGAAATTGAATTTATTTGCAACAAAACTTGAAGAAAATCACACCTATATTATAAAAAATATCGTTAAGAGAATCGCAGCTATGGGTGCTGCTGTTATGATGATGAGTTCTATGGCTATTGGGGCTAGTGCGGCAGATAGTTTTTCTTTCTATATCTCTAACACTGGCTCCGTCACTTCAAAAGTTATTAATGCAAGAAATGCAGCTCAGGATGATTATGTTAGGGTCAACTACCGAATTGACAATATCTCAAATGCTACATCCGTTTCATATAGAACAACGGCTGGAGGTACATATATTGCAAGTGGAGAAATATCAAGTAAAGGAAACCATACTACGAAACACACTAATGCGACATACATTGATAAAGGTGAACGTATTTTGTGCACAATGTCACTCAATCCAGCTCCGTCAGGTGTAGGTAGTCATGCTTCAGGATATGTTAGCGGTAAATAAAATTTAAACTAAGGCAATATCACTAACTATCTTTTTATGTGATATTGCCTTAAGTTATACGATCAATTTAACAGCTTGATTTCTATACTACCTCGCAGCAATAACCCAAAAGAAAGGAATGACATATGAAAAATATCAGAAAAACAAAAGTATTATTGCCCGTGATGTTGGCGGCTGTGGCGCTGTCAGCTTGTGAAAATACTCCCGACAATATCAGAAGCAACAAGCATTCGGCTGAGGTGGACAGCGGCGAGGCTTATGTTTCGTCAGAGAATATTTATGACAGCTTTGATGCTGCATTTGAAAAAGAGTATACAAAATTCAAGCTGCCCGAAAAATCAGCGGTGAGCATTTGCAGGTCTGACGGTGTTTATGACTTGGAGCTTGCTTATATCAATGCCGAAAATGATATGGACTGGCTGTCGTCAAAAGTGGAAGAGCTGCAAAGTGCCTTGGATATCAAGATCGATGGTAAGATCGAAACTGTGGAAGATCAGGCACAGCTCCAGGACGAACATAACAAACTTAAAATAACACGCTTTGCACAGCCTTATTGCTGTTGGGAGGCAAGCGAAAACGGCGTAAATACCGCAGACGCTGACGCCGATAATATGGAGCTTTTTTATCTCGACAGACCAACTTCTGAAAATGCTGACAGCGGACTTTTGTCTGCTGCGGACAAGGCAAAGACTTTGGCGGACACGTTCAGCAATGTGCTTGGTGAGGAGCTTGACAATGTGGTCAGTGACGGGTATATAATCACCACCGACAGCGGGGTTGGCTATGAGATCGAGATACAAAAGGCATATAAAGGTATCGGCATACAAAATGTTTTTTCCACGAATGCTGACGATACGCTGTTCGTGAAGGGCAATGCGCTTATGACCTATTCAATGCAGACTTATACCGATCTCGACGCAAACTTTGGCCCCGAATATTACATAGGTTGTAACGCTTTCAAGGTGGCAAAGGCTGAGAAAATAGACAAAATGCTGTCTTTCAAGGGTGCTTGCGATCTGCTTGAGGAAAATCTTGCGGACAAGATCGATATACAGTTTGATGACGTCAAGCTTATGTATGAACCTCGTGGCGAGAGTACCGAAGTCGGCGAAAGTGCGGATAATATATGCTGTACGCCAAAGTGGTATTTTATTATCGACGATAAGCAGCCGACAGGTCTGCACGCAATAAATTATGTGACAGTTGATTGCGTTACGGGCGAGATATATGTGCTTATTCCATAGGGGGTGGGGCAATGAAAGCACTTAAATGCGACCTTAACAAGAGTATACTGAATATCGGATATGTCGGTGCGGTGCTGCTCACGACCCTGCTTTGCTTTACCGCAAAGGCGTATACCGACCCGAACACGGCGAAGATATACACGGTGTTTGAGTGCATTGCAAAGCTTGACAAACAGCTTTTTGCTGATGATTATTCCTTCAGTTCCTATCTGATGTTCGCAAAAGGTATGTCGGGATATATGGCAATGTTTCTGCCTATAATAGCGGCTTTTCCGTTTATGACGGCATTTTGTGCAGAGCGAAACAGCGGTTCAATGCGGTTCACCATAACCAGGACAGGCGGATTGAGATATTATCTGTCAAAATTCTGCTCAGCATTTTTGTGCGGCGGTTCGGCTGTTCTATTCGGATATATAATTTTTGGTGTTATCGTAAGAATAATTTTTCCTTCATTGAGCCAATATGAACTTTCCGCAGATGACTTGTCATTCGTGCTTGTGAACAACAAAAACGAACTTATAGGCGTGTTAAGATATATGCTTTCAGCGTTTTTGTATGGAGCCATAAGCACAATGCCTGCGCTATTCATAAGCTCATTCTGCAAAAATCCATATCTTATAACCTGCGTGCCATTTATGGTAACATATATGTGGCAGATAGCTGTGCAGAAACTTATTGCAAATTCGATGATGAAAGAGGATTTTGACAGGGCAAGCATATTGGAGAATTTTTATCCCAACAGCATAATGAATTTGTCATATTACACAGCTTTTGCTGACACAAAATACATTCTGTTTTTCAATTTCGGGATAATACTTTTCTCTGTGATAGGTTTTATAGTAATAATGAATATGCGGCTGGACAAAGGGGTGTAAGCGATGAAAAATTTTAGTTTAAAACAAGCCTTTTCCTGTGAGATGACGGAATTTGTCAAATGGGTCTGCGACGCACGAATGGTGATAGTTGCGGTGCTGCTCATATTCATAAACAATTTTGCAGTTTCTCCGCTGACTAACAATGCAGAGCTTATGGGTGAGCCGCTTAACATACTAGAGCCATTTATAGCGGTAGCAAATTCTGAGATACTGATACTTATAATCCCAATAGTTTTTCTGACCCTTATTGCTGACTATCCGAAAGTCGACACCAATACTGTGTTTTATATCGTGCGTATCGGCAGGGCGAACTGGTTTGTAGGGCAGGTTTTGAAACTTGTTTTTATGATAGTATCATATCTTGCGGTAATATTTATCGGTACAGTTTTGCCAATGCTTTCAAAGGGCTTTTGGTACAATGGCTGGAGCAATGTTGCCACGGGTTTTGTGAAAATGTTCCCCGACAGGCGAGGCGATTTCGGCGTTGAGCTGCTTCCAGAAAATCTCTACAATCAGCTTTCGGTATTTGAGGCGGCGGTGAAAAGCTATCTGCTCGTGGCGGCGTATTTGATGATAATAGGGCTGATACTGCTGGTATTTTCGCTGTTCAAGCGCAAGACTATGGGCTTTATCATATGCGGCGGAATGATATCACTTGGAATGGCGTTCAGTGCTATAAGGACAAATCTTATGTGGACAATGCCAATGGCAAACTCAATAACTTGGCTGCATTACACGAAATATTTCAAAAAGCCAATAATGCCGATGAGCTTTTCTGTGATTTATCTGCTAGTACTTATTGCGGTTCTGCTGGTTTTCGGAGGGATAGCCATTGGTAAGTTTAATTATGATAATGTGACGGAGGTTGCAAGTTAGGGGGACGAAATGGATATCATCAATGTAAATGACGTATGCCTTACGCTTGGCAAAACGGAGATACTAAAGCACATAAACGTGTCCTTTGAGAAGGGCAAGATACACGGACTTATCGGCAGAAACGGCAGCGGAAAGACAATGCTTATGAAGTGCATATGTGGTTTTATCAAGCCCACGAGCGGTGAGATTATCGTTGACGGCAAGCAAGTGGGCAAGGACGTTGACTTTCCGAAAGATATGGGTATCATTATCGAAACGCCTGGGTTTATACCGTATTACAGTGGATACAAGAATCTAAAACTTCTTGCGGGGCTGAACAACAAGATCGGCAAAGAGGAGATAAAAAGCAGTATGAAACAGGTGGGACTTGATCCTGACCTAAAGCGACACGTCCGCAAATACAGTCTAGGTATGCGGCAGCGTTTGGGACTTGCACAAGCTATCATGGAAAATCCGAAGATACTCATTCTTGACGAGCCTTTCAATGGTCTTGACAAGGACGGCGTAAAAGAAATGCGTGAGTACCTGCTTTCATACAAAGAGCAGGGCAAGACTATTCTTATATGCTCACACTCTGCGGAGGACATCTCCGTGCTGTGCGATACTGTGCATGAAATGGATAAGGGAGTCATTGAGGGGGTAAGGTGACATAGACTGAGTAAGTATGGATTCGTATTTTTATTTAATGCAATACTATATTATATCATACTTTCTAAAAAAGTTTACATTTATCAACACGGAAGTTGAAATAGCCATATAAATTTATCAAATTCCATTAGCATCTATCACTGATAGGCGCTTTTTTCATAACCAAAACAAGAAACGTGGGGAACAATTTATGATGTAAAATTACGAATATGTTCCCCAATGCTATAGATATCATAAGAGTAGAGAAACCGGCTCTTTTATACAGTAGAGGGATACTGTTGGATATATTCCCTTATTTCACACATAATATTAAGGACAAATTTGCTTATCCTATTGATATTTCCCTTATTTTATATTATAATTTAAGGGAAAATAATGGAGGTAAGGAAATGGGAAGTTTTAATTACTCTGCTTTTAAAGAACAAAAGTGGGATTCTGATATTCTCGGACTTATAGCGGCCATATACAAAGAGGCTGGAAAACAGGAGCAGTATCTGAAACAGCGTCCGCAAGAGATGGAGAAGCTTGTTGAGATAGCAAAAATTCAAAGTACCGAAGCTTCAAATGCGATAGAGGGTATCGTTACAACAAGCACGAGGATCAAACAGTTGGTCGAAGAAAAGACTACTCCTCGAAATCGTGACGAGCAGGAGATCGCAGGGTATAGAGACGTGCTGAACGTTATACACGAAAGCTTTGACGCTATTCCGATAACTCAGAACTATATTCTGCAGCTTCACAAAATGCTTTATAGTCATATGAACAATCCGCTTGCTGGCAGAACAAAAAGCGTGCAGAATTATATCAGTGCGGCTTACCCCGATGGACATACAGAAATACTGTTTACTCCGCTCGCGCCATATGAAACATCTGAGTCACTTGACAGGATATGTGAAGAGTACAATCGTGTTATCGGTAATTTGGAGGTTGAGCCGCTTATAATTATTCCTATATTTATCCACGATTTTCTCTGTATACACCCTTTTAATGACGGCAACGGAAGAATGAGCCGTCTGCTTACCACTCTTCTGCTGTATCAGAATGGCTTTTACATTGGCAAATATATATCGCTCGAGGCAAAGATCTCTAAGAACAAAGATCTGTATTACAGTGCTATGAGTCAGTCGCAGACGGGCTGGCACGAGGGCAAAGAGGATGCTTTGCCATTTATAAAGTACATTTTAGGCACGATACTTGCATCGTATAAAGATTTTGAAGAGCGTATCTCGCTTGTTCAAGAAAAACTGCCTGCACTTGAGATGGTCAGAATGGAAAGCAAAAGCAAAATAGGACGATTTAACAAGCAGGATATAAGGGAACTCTGTCCTACTCTCAGTGACAGTTCTATCGAAGGTGCACTAAGAAAACTTGTTGCCGCAGGAGAACTAAAAAAAGAGGGCAAGGGAAAGAGCACCTGCTATTTCAGATTAAATTAGATTAGAAGATGTTCTACACATCGCATGACTAGGTTTTGGCGGACTTGGAGCGGCAGGTGAGTTTTTAGGTAATGCCAAGGCGGTTAGTTTGCTTGCCATAGAAAAGATAAAGTCAGGAGATAAAGTCATTTCAACAGACCCTGAAACAATGAAAACTTCTCCTAAAACTGTCCTTGAAACATATATAAGAGAGGTGACTACTCTCGTTCATCTTACTGTGAACGGCGAAGAAATCGTTACAACTGTTGACCACCCGTTCTATGTAAAAAATCAAGGCTTTATCAAAGCAGGAGAACTAATAGTTGGTGATGAACTCCTTGATGTAAACGGAAATGTTCTTTTAGTTGAAAATTTTGATGTCGAGTTGACAGACGAACCTACCAAGGTGTATAATTTTCAGGTGGAGGTTTTTCATACCTATCATGTTGGCGAATTAGGTGTATTAGTTCATAATGCAGAAAAATATGGTAACGGTCATTATGATAATAATCCTAGTGATAATCCCAAAGTATTAGCTGATGCTGAAGAAAATCCCAATGCAGTGTATGGCTATAAACCCAAAAAAGATGGCAGTTTGAAAAATTTCGCTAATGAGGATTGGTCAGATCCGGAATTTGTTGAAAGTGCAAGGCAAAAAAGAATTCAGTATATTGAAGATGATAGATCAATATGCGATTTAGTTTCTGATATGAAAAATAAAGGATGTTCTACAGAAGAAATAGCACATTCAATTTGTGATTATCGTAATCAAACAAGGTTAAATTCCTATCTCGATTTAGATGGAAATATTATAAATGAAAATGGATATAATGCTGCTTTAGAACGTATGCAAACTAGGTCTTATGATGCGTTAATTTCTAGTGGCAAGACACCAGAACAAATTATCAGTTCATCGATGAGAACAAATCCGGCAATGGATGCATGTGTAGGACTTTATGATGAAAATTTTAATAGTTATTAAGGAGTAATCATATGTACAAAATTGAAAAGAAAGAAAACTATGAGATTTATGCTTTTGACGAAATTGATTTAAGGATAAAGATTGTTGATAATAATTTATTAAAGAATGTATATATTAATTATAAAGGTTATAATCCATTATTTACAATGCTTTTAGGTGAGTTTTCTGCGGATTGCGAAATAGATTCAATACATTTTGATGTTAAAAGTGAGAATAGTAGACAAAATAATACCCTTTACGCAATTGTACAAAAAGAAGTTTTAGAGCTTTTTATTAAAGACATATATTTTTTTATAATAGAAAATAAGATAGAGCAAAAGCTTAATGAAAGAGATAAATCAATTTGGTCTTTTTAACTAATTGAATGAAGAAATTTACAATTTGCACAGATTAGCATAGCCGGTGTTGCCGTATTTACAGGCGGAATGAATAAAGGCTTTAACAGTGCGGCAAATAAAGCAGGCGTTAAGCCGTCTTGTTTCGTTGCTGGAACTCTTGTCATGGCTGTAGCAGGAATGGTTGCCATAGAAAAGATAAAGTCAGGAGATAAAGCCATTTCAACAGACCCTGAAACAATGGAAACTTCTCCGAAAATTGTTCTTGAAACCTACATAAGAGAGGTAACAACGCTTGTTCATCTCACTGTGAACGGTGAAGAAATCGTTACAACTGTTGACCTCCCGTTCTATGTAAAAAATCAAGGCTTTATCAAAGCAGGAGAACTAATAGTTGGTGATGAACTTCTTGATGTAAACGGAAATGTTCTTTTAGTTGAAAATTTTGATGTTGAGTTGACAGACGAACCTACAACGGTGTATAATTTTCAAGTGGAGGATTTTCATACTTACTATGTTGGTAAGAACGGGATTTTGGTTCATAATGCAGATTACTCCACAGTTGTTACACCCGATATGGAAAATAAAATACTTGAAGGTGAACGTGTAGGTTCTTCCAACAGAATTAAGGGTGGACATTCACCCAAAATAAATGATGCTAATCCTAAATATTCAGTAGAAGTACAACAAACATTCCCAGATGGAACTAAAAAAATTAAATTCATAACAGAGTTTCCAGATGAAAATGTATCCAAAATTAAAACAAGCACTATTTTCCCGGATAACTGGTCTGATGCTAAGATTATTGATAGTATAAAACAAGTTGGAGATGGCGTTCCTATTGGTAAAAGAATAGCCGACAATTCGTATTTATATAGAGATATTATCGATGGAGTTCAAATAGAAGTTATAAAACAAGGAAACAACGTAATCGCAGGATATCCAACAGGTGGCGGAACAACTGGCTTGCCAACTGGGTTTACATCCAAATAGGAGGAAACTTATGTTAAATGAATTTGAAGAATACATAAAAGGGAATTTTTCAGATGATTATTGGTATGATGACGCATTATTCTTATGTGAAGATTTTCTAAAACATTTTTCAGATTTAGAATGGACTTTACTAATTTCTAAAATGCAAAATTATGATATTCAAAGTCAAGTACGGCTTGCAGAATGTTTGGCAGATGTTAACAATAAATATAGTGTTAAGATTCTGATAATATTAACTCAAACAGAAAATAGTAATTTATTAATTACTTGTATTGATTCGTTAAGAGATGCAAATTTTTCTTTGTTAACTGTTGAAGAAAAGCATAACGTCTCAATAAATGCCAAAAAAGTACTAATAAGTTGCTCCGAAATGGAGAAGAAAGTTATTCGTAATTTTTTAAACAAAATACAATCCTCACAATAATGTGGAGAAATTTGTAATGAATAAGAATATTATCAATCTTGTAAGTAAGATGGATTTAAATAAGTCCGCTGATGAAAAAGAAATAATGGAGGTAGAGAACCGCATTGGCGTTAAGCTACCTATTCAATATAAAGAATTTATGTTGTATTCAAATGGTGCAGAAGGTGAATTAGGAGAAAATTCATATTTGGTTATATGGCCAATTGAAGAAATTATTTCACTAAATGAAGCATATTCAGTAAATCAATATACTCCTGGAATTTTATATTTTGGTTCTGATGGTGGAGACATTGCATACGCATTTGATATTAGAAATGAAAACATATCAATTATTGAAATTCCTTTTGAATCAATTCATATTGAAGATGCACAACTGTGCGCATATGGTTTCAATGATTTTATAGAAAAGATGTATAATGAATAGTCATTGATTAATTAAAACATAGTTTGCTTTTGTGCAATTCAACCAGAAACTTCACTCCAGCAAGTTGTATAATGGTTTTCAATTTACTGTAAGTGCTTTGGCAGTTTTCAGCGGAAGCACTTATAGTTCAATGAAAAAGCATCAAGAAACGCTTACTTGTTTTGTTGCAGGAACAATGATACTAACAGCAAGCGGACTTGTTGCTATTGAAAACATAAAAGCAGGAGATAAAGTTATCTCTACAGACCCCGAAACCTTTGAAACTGCCGAGAAAACAGTTCTTGAAACCTACATAAGAGAGGTAACAACGCTTGTTCATCTCACTGTGAACGGTGAAGAAATCGTTACAACTGTTGACCACCCGTTCTATGTAAAAAATCAAGGCTTTATCAAAGCAGGAGAACTAATAGTTGGTGATGAACTTCTTGATGTAAACGGAAATGTTCTTTTAGTTGAAAATTTTGATGTTGAGTTGACAGATAAACCCGTAAAGGTGTATAATTTTGAGGTAGAGGATTTCCATACTTATCATGTTGGTAGATTGGGTGTACTGGTGCATAATGCTGGCAAAGAATATGGAAAACAATATTCTCCAGAACAGCAGAAACTGGTTAAGGAAGGAAAAAATATTAGCAAGATGAATCGTGTCACAAGATTAGAGGCAGAAGATTATGTAAATAGATGTAGAGCAGTTGGACTTGGCAAGGATAAAGTTCGTATAGACCCACCGCATTTCAATAGAATGGATCCAGCAAAATTGGCTGAAGATATATCAGGTAAGCCGCATTTACATGTTCCTTCAGGCAAAAATTCTCATCTGGAAATTATTGATTAGGAGAGTGAGAGAATGAAGTTGTATAGAAATGGTTATGTTGTATCCGAGGTAAAAGATAATGATTATACATATAATGTATGGCCGTTTGAAGATGTAGATGATGATAAGAATGCTATGATGTTAACTGAGGAAGCAGATAACACTTGGTTTCTGCAATATGATATGCAACATATTGTCCCTGATTTTAAGTTTGTATATAAATATTTTCAATATTGTCAAAACAATGGGCTAAAGTCGAATATTCTTTTGTATGAAACAACTAACAAAGAAATCGTTGTTCCTGAAATTAAATTGCCAACTAAATTATTAGGTTTTGATTGCATTGGTAATGTATATTATTCGTATTTAAAAAATGAATATAACTATTTTAAAGACGATTTAAATGCAAAAGGTATATATGTCAATAAATATGGGTTATTGGATTCTTTAGAAGATGTTTTGACTTATATAAGCTTAAGACAAAAAGACATTAGTTCTGGAATACAGTTGGAAAATTTCTGGAAAGAGCTCCCAACAAAGATTAGTTGTGTCAAATTGTAAAAGTGTATTCATTTAGCAATGGGATTAGTCGCAATCAAAAATATAAAAGCAATAAAACTAATAGTTGGCAATTAAAATTATTTTACTTTAACAATATGGAGGTGTAAAAATGCCAATCAACCAAGAAAAAGTTTCACAGCTTTTAGCGGCAAGGAGATATATAATAATCCTAAAACGGGAAAACAAGTAGTATATGATACAGATGGTAATTACTTTAGGATTGAAGACACAACTTTAACAGGAAAAAGAGTATACACCGATATTAATGGAAATCAAATCCCAAATAATAAATTTGTTAATGGAAAATAGATAGGTATTTCGAAATCTGAATATAATCAGTTGACACATTTTAATAATATTGATTAAGGTGATTGTTGAAATGAAACAAATGGCAGAAAGTAATAATTATCTTATACTAAATGAATATGAAAAAGTATTTCTCAAATTAAAAGCAACATCTCAATTAATTTTAATTGGTGAATTCTATGGCGATCCAGATGTTGCTTTGATTTCAGACGATGAGACATACTGTGCTGTTGGTGGAGAAGGTGTGATTATTTATTATTTAAGAGATCCATTTGAAGAATTTTCGACCAATCACAAATCATTAAATCAATGGAAAATTTGGGGAAGAGGCACCAATGAAGAAACAATGTGGGTGAGTGAAATAGATCAAATTGATAGTAAACATATTCGAGTTGAATTAGAAGATTCTGAAACCATACTATTATCTATTTTCTAACTTGCGTTTTGAATCTATATATGAGAAGATTCTAAGCTTATTCATTTGGTGATCAACAGCGAAGAAATAATCACTACAGTTGACCACCCGTTCTATGTAAAAGATCAAGGCTTTATCAAAGCAGGAGAACTAATAGTTGGTGATGAACTCCTTGATGTAAACGGAAATGTTCTTTTAGTTGAAAATTTTGATGTTGAGTTGACAGATAAACCCGTAAAGGTGTATAATTTTCAGGTAGAAGATTTTCATACATACTTTGTTGGTACAAGTCAAATCATGGTACATAACTCGGACTGCGGAATCCAAGAAAATGGATATGTGGACGCAAAAAAATAGCTGAGGATCCGAGTGAATTCACTGGCAAGGATGTTAATGACTATGCACGTGAAATGAAAGAAGTGGGATATGAATGTAAGATAAAAAGTTCTACTCGTTCGAGAAGTGGTGCACAAAAAGTAGTTGTTGAAAATTGTGCTGGAAATAGAAATATAGCACAATTACAAGTTTCTCCTGGTGGAGGCAGACATGGTTCTCAACCGTACGTGAAAATCAGTACCACAGATCAAGGCATTATCAAAATTGCAACAGGTAGCGAGGCTTCATATTTGACAGATGGAATGGAAACTGCAACAATAATATTCACGGAGGGATAATTACTATGGTTGATAAATACGCTCCAATTATTCCATATAAAGAAATGGGTAATATAAAATTATACTCATCAATGGCTGAACTTTCTGACGTTATATCTATTTCTAAAGAATATATACTAAATGATTTTTGGATTAGATATGATGTTGAATACATAATATCACTATTTTTTCACAGAAAAAACAGTAAATTGTTTAAGATGACAACATTGAAAGGTTATTGTGGTGACCTTTTTGAGAAGATTAATGTTAATACACCTGAATGTGATATAACAACGTTGGATGATTCTTTTAAATATGACGAGTTTGATGAAGTATGGGAATCAAATAAAGGCGTTTTTATTGAAATTGATCCTCTTATCCGAAAGGCATCATGGATAACAATATATATAAAAGAATTAGATAATGATGATTTTGATAAAGCAAAGTGGTGACTTGTTCATCTCACTGTGAACGGTGAAGAAATCGTTACAACTGTTGACCATCCGACCATCAGTTCTATGTAAAAAATCAAGGCTTTATCAAAGCAGGAGAACTTGCAGTCGGTGATGAATTGCTTGACTCAAACAAAAACATTCTTTTGGTTGAAAATTTTGATGTCGAATTGACAGGCAAGCCTGTTACGGTGTATAATTTTCAAGTAGAGGATTACCATACATATCACGTTAGTTGTTTTGGTGTGTTGGTGCATAATGCAGAGTATTCTCCAGAGAAAATGCAAAAAATAAAAGCAAGGCAAAAAGCTGGTCATGAATACGAAAAAAAATCAACATGAAAAATTAAAACAAAAAAATCCAACCGCTGAAGCTCAAGTTAGAGTTAAGCCAATAGACGATAGCGGGAACGCAATGTCAAAAGGCGGCAATTATCTTGATGATTTGTACATCAATGAGCAAGGACAATTTGAAATAAACGAATATAAACTAGGACCAAAATCGCCTTACCAAAAGAATCAAATATCTAATGGTTTCCCAGAAAAAGCAACTAATAAGGATATGATGATTACAAGCGGTTCTCATACGGGAGAAATACTCCCTAAGGGAACGAGAGTTAATACATATAGAAAAGAATAAAATGAAATAGGTGAAATAAATGGCTATTACTGATAGAGATGTTGTAGATAGTGTTGCTTATGAAGATAGCATCCTCCTTCTTCAACTGTATGATCATCTTGATTTTGAGGGTGAGTTTGAAAAAGATCATATGTTAATGTTGCAGGATAAATTAAATACATATATATGGTATATTGATAGTAAACAATATCAAACAACATATCCTGGTAAGGATTTCAAAAAATTTCATGTGAAAATTTTTTTTATGCTTGAACCGTCTTGTCTATGTAAAAGATTTATTGCACATGTAAACGGTAAGCTATTAAGTTCAAATATTACAGTAGAGTATGTTGTTGATAAAGACGATGCTGATTAAGATATAGTATTAAATCCTATTTTTGAACCTTGTATATAAGGCACATAAAACTTTTCGTCTTACGATTAATTGTGAAATGTTTTTTTGCTGCCAATTATCAATTCTGTAAAACTTAAAACTATTTACAGGTTGATAAGAATGTCTGTAATCAGAGGGAAAAATCAGGAATAATAAAAAAGAATTTCTTGCAAGTGATGGCAATTGGTATCCGATTGAAAAAGCAGATATGGCTCACATAAAAGATGCAGTTGTTTGGTGGAATGAAAAAGGCAGATTTTATGGTGCAAAAGCCCCAGAAGTGAGAGCATTTATGTTGGATTCTAATAATTATTATTTAGAATTATATAGTATTAATCGATCTCAAGGTGCACACCTAGGTACTTATTTGCCCCCAGTGACCACATAAAGTTATAAATGTAAGTAAAAGGAGATTTTTATGGAATTGAATGATTTAGTTTATAAAAAAATTGTTAAGTTAAGTGAACAAGGCGACGAATTAGCGGATAATTTCAAACATGATAAAGCAATTCTCAAATATGAGCAAGCGCTAAACTTGTTGCCAAAGCCTATCTATAATTGGGAGGCAGCTACTTGGCTTTTTACTGCACTTGGAGACGTTTATTATTTAAATGATAAATATGAAACGAGTTTAAATTACTTCTTGGAAGCTGAAAAATGTCCTGACGGCTTGGATAATCCGTTCATTTATGTTAGAATTGGTGAATGCTTTTATGAGTTGAATAATTTTAAACAAGCACAAGATTACTTAATAAGAGCATATATGTTAGATGGTGAGGAAGTTTTTTCGGATGCGGATCCTAAATATTTAAATTATATTAAAGCATTAATATAATACCCATTGAATCAAAAATTCTGTTTGGCGATAATTGGCTGAGTGACTTTAATGCGGCTTTGCATGAGAGTTCTATATACAATATAGCTCAGACGACTATAGCAAGTGTAGCTGTTTTTACCGGCGGAATGAACAGCGGATTTAACAAGGCAGCTAACAGTGCAGGAGTTAAACCGTCATATTTTGTGGCAGGAACGCTTGTCATGGCGGTTGCCGGAATGGTTGCTATAGAAAAGATAAAGTCAGGAGATAAAGTCATTTCAACAGACCCTGAAACAATGGAAACTTCTCCGAAAACTGTTCCTGAAACCTATATAAAAGAGGTAACAACGCTTGTTCATCTCAATGTGAACGGTGAAGAAATAATCACTACAGTTGACCACCCGTTCTATGTAAAAAATCAAGGCTTTATCAAAGCAGGAGAACTAATAGTTGGTGATGAACTTCTTGATGTAAACGGAAATGTTCTTTTAGTTGAAAATTTTGATGTTGAGTTGACAGAAGAACCTGTTAAGGTGTATAATTTCCAGGTGGAGGATTTTCATACGTATCACGTTAGTGGCTTTGGTGTGTTGGTACATAATGCTGGGAAAGATTATTCTAGACGCGAACGTATGGGTAGACAAAAAGGTAAATCTCCGAGAGATCAGAAAAAACAACAAAAACAAGTTAAAGCAATAACACGTGAGTTGAAAAGACGTGGTGTGCCAGAAAATAAGATAAAAGATAATATACATGATATATTACATGACGAAGGCA
The DNA here is from genome assembly GCF_025567495.1 of Hominimerdicola aceti. Lineage (NCBI taxonomy): Bacteria > Bacillati > Bacillota > Clostridia > Eubacteriales > Oscillospiraceae > Hominimerdicola > Hominimerdicola aceti. Next base: position 77,714 of record NZ_JAOQJZ010000010.1, read on the forward strand.
TGGATTATCAAGAAGCACTAGAAGAGGCTTTGAATTATTTTGGAGTATAGGTAGGAAGTACAATGACTTTATCAGAAAAAAATACAATAACGGAATGCATCAATAAAATTAAAGGTGCGAAAAGTATAAAAATAGGGAGAGCAGCTGATTTAGTTTGGATTGCCATGAAAGGAATTGATGGTAAAGATTATGCACTCCATATGCAAACTTTTTTTAGATTTTGTAATATCGAAGAAGTATTAATTACTGATATGGATAAATATCAGCCAATATCACCAATGACCGAGACTGAAAATTTTAATTGGGATGTAAAAGGTAATAATTTATTTGACAAATGGTGCGATGATTTCAACAAAAATTTTTCAGATAATATTGTAATTAAATCTATTGAAATAAACAATTTTGGTGATCTTAAAATTAAATTTAGTAATTCTATAACATTAAATGTTTTTGTTGATACAACTTCTAATGATGAGTGTTGGCGTTTCTTTGTATGGCATGGAAAAGAAAGACATCTTGTTATAACTGGCAGAGGGATTCAATGTCGGGAGGATAATGTTAGTGAATAAAAAAGAGAGAAATTATATTTCAGAAAGACTTCAAGTACTTGTTGGAAATAAGGTTGCTGATATTAATAGAAATCATGGGGACATTTGGATTGATTTTGTTGATGAGCACGGTAAATGTTATATATTATTAATGCAGACTTTATTTAGAATATGTGACAATGAAAAAATTTTGGTTACTGACACAGACAAATATAATAAATTGGAATCAGAAAGTGATGATGATTTATTTGAGTGGGATGTTAATGGTGCAAATATATTTGATAAATGGGTTGCCTCTAACAAAAACGATTTACTTAATAACCTTATTGTTCAAAAAGTAAAAATCACGGAATTTGGTGATTTGGTGATTATATTTAATAAAAGTATCACATTGACTGTATATTTGGAAGTTACAAACAATACAGAATGTTGGAGATTTTTTGAAAAAGGTAACGATGAGAAATACGATTTAATTGTTTTAGGAGATTGTATTAACGTTGATTTGCTCAATTAATGTTATTTGAGATAGGATACAGACTATACTTAAATACATATGGTAAAAGATTTCAAATTTAAATAAATAATGTAAATTACTCAATCGGATATCAAATTTGTAAAAATAGAATAACGGAGATGTAAAAATGCCAAGCAACCAAGAAAAAGTTTCACAGCTTTTAGATACTATTAGGAGTTGTAGTAAAATACAACTGTATAAACTCTGACTATTATTGAGAGCAAAGACGATTTTTACGACGAGTACTACTACATGAAGCCCGAATGTGAAAAAAGCCGTTGGGAGAAATTCAAAGACGGCTGCAAAAAAAGTCGGAGAGTGGTGCAAGGAGCATTGGAAAGAGATTCTTATCACAGTAACAATTGTAATAGGAGCAGTATTAGCTATAGTTGCTGTTGTTGCCACTGGCGGAATGGCTCTTGTGCCATTATTAACCACTGTACTTACAACGTTTGGAGTTTCTGCAGGTCTTGCTACAACAATTACAACGATAACTAGTCTTTCTGTTGCCTCAATAGCGATACTTTCAGCTTTTGGTTCAGGTACATTAAATATACTTGACACATGGTGGAATATTGATGATTCAGTTTTTAATACATTTCAAAATATATTAAATTGGACAAGTACAATATCGAATTGTTTTTATTCCATTGGTTCTATTTATAGTAGTGTAAAAGGAATTTCAAATGCTGATTTAAGAAATTATGGAAAGCAATGGACAACTAATCCTCAATTTCGTTCAGCCATAAGCGGTGCAAGTGAATATAATTTCACACTTAAATCTGATTCGTCAACTTTCTGGTCTGGAATTGGAGATGAGGGTATATGTAACGGAGATCAAATAGCGGCAAATTGTGCGGATAAAATGGGAAGATCTATTTTGGAAACAACTCTTTCATCGAAGGGTATTGAACTTCCAAATTGGGATGTTTCCAATCCTTCTACAATAAGCGCATGGAATAGTGCTTCTTCCTCATACGCAATGCATTCTTCAGGGAATGTGGAAGCGTTACTCGGAAATACTGTTCGACCAACCAGTGTATGGAATGTCTTTGAACGTACTATTTTAAGAATAAATCCTAATGTAGTAAATATCACAATATATACGCCTACTGCGGTTAATGTGATTACGCATACTACTCAGGTTGGTTCACTAATAAGGAGTTTGTTTATAGGAACTTCTCAAACGGGAATATTATTAAATGATTGGAATAAAAAATGAAAGAAATTAAAATTACAGGTACGAAATGGTATGTCGATATTGAGTACAAAGAGAATATCGCAAGATTTGGTGGGGAAATGTGCGTAGATGGTTTTTATGCAACAGTAAATAGTATATCTTGGATAAAACATCAAGAATATATCGAGAAGAATGAATTGACTGAACTTATCAAAGCGGTGCGAAAGCAAGATAAGAATAGTTCATTCAAAATTGAGTTTGTAAATGATGATGGAAGCGAATATAAATAATATTTGCTGGATTTTTTATCGGGTAAAAGAGTGGTTTATGAGATAAAATAATGAAGTATTTGTAAAATATAGAATAGATAAAAATTCTATTGCTTTATGGGCTTCGGACATTAATGAAAATATTTCCGATGTTGTGACTATTGACTAAAATGTGGCTGATGCTATTGTTTTTGCAATTGCTCTAAATGTGCAACATGGTTCTAATTATGAGAATATTGAATTACATTTTGGATTCTCACGAGAAGAGGGAAATCTTTTTAATGGGGAAAATCCTCCAACTGTTGAAGAGTTTAAAAGGAGAGCAAATGAATTGGGTTCGGAGGTTATGAAAGATTTTGTTCATGAGGCATTACAGTATGTTGAATTTAACGATAATTTAGACATTGTGGATTTTGCTAATGGAAGTACTGATAGAATGATATCCTATAGTGGAGATATTATTTCGACAAGGTATGACGATCAGGATTTTTTATCTGATATTGATCCGAATAATATACAGTATAAATTTGAGAAAAGTAACAGTAATTTTCTCAAAGTTCAACAGGAATATAATAAGGCTGTAATGGATGGCACAATCAATCCTAAATCGGAGTTCGTATTAAATAATGGTGGTATTGATCAAATTCGCAATAATATAAATTACGATGTTAAATCTACTTTGGGTGCTTATATTGATGGTGAATTTGTAGGAGAAAAAAAGAAGAGAGCCGATAAATATAAACAGCATATTGATGCCTTTATAACATTTTTGCAAGATTAACGTAATGAGGGATTTGTTTATAATGAAACATAAAACTATATTTTCTACGATGATAATTATTACTTGTATTCTTATAATATTTTTTGCTATTGTAATAGGTTTCGGAATATGGTTCTTAAACAGTGATAATGAAACAGAAGCTGATTTACAGTGGAAACGAAAAACCATTAACGACTGTATTAATCAAACAAGTCAGAATTATGATGAGATACGTGAGTTGGTTTGTGATCCGGGTTCTGATGTTGCACTTTTGGGACACGTTTATGATTTGCTCAGCAAATTAACGAATCTTGAAACAATTACTATTGTCGGAATCAGTGACGCTTCAGATGCACAGAACTTTTTTGAAGAGTTAACTAAACTAAAAAAATTAACTTCTGTTAATATTGTAGATTCACCTATTGGTTCAATAAGAAAGCTGGCAGATATCAGAAGTCTATCAAGTTTATGCATTAGATCTAATCCTTATGGGGGTGCTCGTTTTAAAATTGACGATATTGACTTGCTCGGAACAGAGGGAAGTTTCAAGAATTTAAAATCGTTGGAATTATACGATGTTCAAATTGAAACCTTACCGGATTTATCCGAATTAACGGAATTGAAATCACTTTCAATTTCAGGAGCTGATTTTACCAAGCTGGATGATGAAAGTGTTAATTGGGAGAATATTGTATCCCTCAATATAAATTCTACAAATATACACTCAATAGATAAAGAAATTATAAATAGACTTTATAATCTAAAAGCTTTAGATGTTTCTTATTGTAATATTACAGACATGAGCTTTGTGTTAAACTTACCAAAATTAGAAGAGTTCTCATATTTAGGACATGATACTTATGGAATTGATTTGAAATGCTTAAATGAACATCCAAATTATGATGAAGCTTGGATGAAAGATTAAAAAGTTTAATAGAAGATAATGTTATGAAAGTAATATCAATTGAATATCCAACTCCGTTGAAGAATTGTAACATAAAAAATGATAATATTGATGTTTTTGTCAAACTGGAAAACGGAAATAAATATTGCATTACTGTTGCAACAATCGATTGGATAAGCGATCATGTGGGAGAAAGGCATTTACCAAGCGGATCACCTGATTAATAGTTAAAGAATTACAAAATCAGTTTATTGAAGATGCTGTTAAAGAATACTCAGAAGATGACGCATACTGGCTGCGGGTATTCAGTATGTCTTATGGGAATGAAGTTCCTGATTGATATAAACTTAAAACTTTATGACAATCAATATCAATCTTAGAAATAATCAATCGTGATAAAATATTTAATTATGCTTTAACTTTTATTCAAATGTTTTGAAGATAATGATGCTCAAGAAGGATCAGAAGTAAATGCTTTTCGACACACTTTTTGGATTTCAATTATAACAAGTAAGTGGGGAGAGAATATAGGCTTACAAGCTGGTAATGCTCATGAAAAAAATCAAAACGTTATTCATGAAATCAAAGATATATACTCACATAAGTTTAAAACTTTAAGTGATGCTGATCAAGCAGTTGATTTGTTAAACAATGTTATTGGACGGAAAATTGGAAAAACAACATCAATTGATAGTACATCCAAAGATATAGCAAAAAAAGTATTAGATTACTATTATACAAATGGATTAAATATTGTGAAGGAAACTGATGATGGATATTATGTGACTGTAAAAGAACGACATTCATACGAACGATACAAAGATGATTTAATTATATTGGAAACACTTGATGAAAACGGATTTCCACCAGATAATAAATACTATAATAAAAAAGGTGATTGAATTGGTCAAGAAATATATTAGAGTAATTTTGATTGGAGTATTGTGTATGGGAGTTATACTGAGCACTTTTTCAATAATAAATTATCGTCATTCAAAATCGTTAAAGGATAAAATTATAAAAAAATGTAATGATGATACCGAGATTATTATACATATGTCTGATTTTACTGGCTTTGAATGGGATAAGTGTATTGTATATGGACCGTCAACGCAAACGAAAGATATATGTGATGCATTTGATATAAATTATAATACATATCTCGATTTAAATTATGGGATTATTTTCCTTAATAATAACAATGTTACTTATGAAGAATTTTTCAAAGTCTCAGATCATGATTTTACAAATAAAATTCCAGAATTTATTATTTATCCATATAGACAAAACGAAAGTACGCAAGTAAAATATGCAAGTTTTGAAAAGGATGAAGCGGAGTTTAAATGTATAAAGAAACATTCTGATAATGGCTATTATTATAGGCTTTACCCTATTAATTAAGTCGACATCGCACAAAGACTTTGTGTTACACTTGATTTTAAATAAGAGCATAAAGTGGTAACAAATGATCCAACGGCAACAACGGCTGTATGTTGGTGAGCAGAATGGTATGCGTTTTTGAAAACCAATTAAGGTGAGATGAGATGGAATATTTATTATTTGAAATATTGTATCGAGGATTAAACTATGAGAAGATGCGAATCACTAAACACATAAAAAGCAAACAGATAATTGAACTTAGAAAACACATGCCACTATTGAAAATGGTTTTGCACCTTGTCAATGCTATATACTATAAATTAGGAAATGATTATTGCAAAGCAATAAAAAATAACATTACATCAATAATAAAAATTGATCCTGAATATGCCGTAAAATATTATCACCCTTTATTTATTAATGATAATGCTGATTTGAAATCACTGAAATCAAAAGTGCTTTCCATAGATGAAAGCATATGTGATGTTGATGATGTTATCAGCTCTATAAAATCATCAACGCAGACCCAAGAGGACAAAATTGAATCACTTAAGTCATTGAAAGAAAATATTAGTGAATACATTTCCGATGTTGTGACTATTGACCAAAATGCGGCTGACGCTATCAATAAAAGCAAGAATGACTTTTATGAAAAATATGAATACTTAAAACCGGATATTGAAAAAAGCTGGTTGGAAGAGAAATGGGATAGTGCTTGTGAGTGGTGCAAGGAGCATTGGAAAGAGATTGTTGCAATTGTTGTAACCATAGTCATAGCGGTAGGTATTATTTGTATATCGGTGGCTACATTCGGAGGAGCTGCAGTTGCGTTAGCCGCACTTGTTGGTGGTATATTAAGTACCGTTGGTCAACTTGCAAGTAATATTGTCACATACGCTATCACCGGAAAGTGGCAAGGTTCAATATTAGATTATTTGGGGGCATTTATCGGAGGAGCTGTAGGTGGCATATTGATGATTAATCCTGCAGGAACAAGTTGCTCTGCCTTAATAGGTTCGATTTTTGGTAAAGCAGGTGTAGCATTAGCGGTTGATGCTTTTGTTTCCACAAGTCTAACCGAAAATTTCAAAAATATATTTGGAATTGAAAATAAAAGTTTTACTGAAATTTCTCTTGATATATGTGGTTCAGTTGTATTTGCATTTATTTTAGGAAAGGTATTTGAGGGACCTACAAAAGCAATTACTCAGAAAATGGCTAATAAGTTCTCTGGAATACAAGCTTTTGAAAGACTGGTGGGTACACATAGTTATTCAGCAGATTTTGCACGTCAAATAACCAGAGCGGCTAATAAACAAGTGCCTTTTAAATTTGATATTTTTAGCAGATATTTCAAAACTCTTCGCAATGGTCTTGTGGGTGGATATATAGAAGGTTTTTTTGAGAATATTGGTCAAGGCGGAATTGATGCAATAAAAGATTAAAGGAGTGAACTGTTGATTGAGAACTAAAAACAATTATTTTGAGATTAGACATAATGGATATGTCTTACTGTTTTTAGTAGCCGTACTTTTTTCTTTTGTAATTATACTTGAAATAATTGATTTTGTAGAACACTCTTTTAAAGCAAATTGGTTTATGTATATAGGATTACTTGTTTTTTGTGTTTTGCTTTCTTTTCCTGTATTATTCACTACTCTGAAAATTAAAGTACGAAAAGATGAAATAATGGTTGTTAAAACCTGCGGTATCCGAATAAAAATAACAACTGATGAGATAAAAAAAGTTACTATTATAAAACCGGATACAGTTGATCAAAAAACCAATATTGTTACACGAATAAAAGTATATGCGGGTATACGAAAGTTTTACGTAGACAGCAAAATGAAAAATTATGATAAATTCTTGTATTTCATAACAGAAAATGTTGATGACCAAATAATAGAATATAAGGTTAATTGGATTACAAAATCTAGATCTTAAAAATTGTAATCAGCGTTTGCAATGTTGACGATGTAATTAGTTCTATAAAAGCGTCTACACAGACTCAGGAAAATAAGATCGACGCTCTTGATAATCTCAAAAAAGATGTAAATGAGTTTGTTTCTGATGTTGTGCGTATCGACGGCGATGTCGCTGATGTTATTAATAAGAGCAAGAATGACTTTTATGAAAAATATGAATACTTAAAACCGGATATTGAAAAAAGTTGGTTGGAAGAAAAAGTAGATAACGCTTGTGAGTGGTGCAAGGAGCATTGGAAAGAGATTCTCATCACAGTAACAATTGTAATAGGAGCAGTATTAGCTATAGCAATGGTAACAAGTGTTTCAAAGCTAGCTAATTTTGGAACTAGCAATCAATTATTAATTAACATTCCAAGAACTTTTGAATTTACATCAGGTTTATCAGGTCTATTTTCATTAAATGGAAGCATCATCAATTGGTTAAAGGAGAAGTGATAATTGAAAATGCATATGGAATTTGTAACAGTAGGCAAAGCAAGTAGCGATAAAATTCATGTAAAATATAATGATAAAATAGCAACATTTCATGGAGAAATAGGAATAGATTATTTTTTGGTGCTTGCTAATAAAATAGAGTGGTATCCAAATAAAAAAGCAACAATTAATGAAAAAATAGAATTGATGACTATAGCAAACAAAACCTTTTTGGGTGAGAAACGGTTGTATTTTATAGCAGATGATGCAATATGGTTTGATTGGAAATGTTATCCATTAATTGTTATAGAAAATAATATTATAAAATCAATGAAAATATCATGTGTTTGTGAAGTACTAGCTGAAGTTGATGAGTTTAACGATATTTCCGATTTTTGTTATCTAAAAAAATATATTGCTGAATTAAAAAAAGCAAAGAAACTTTGTAAAAAACACTCCATTAATAAGTATGATGGTTATGGACATAAAAAATTTTATTATAAGTGTACAAAATGTAGAAGTGTTTGGGCTTTAACAGAACCTGACGGCAATTTTAACGGTTGATTGGAAAAACTATAGGTTTATAGCTTTATACACGATAAAATATATGATCAATTATATTTCCAATCAAAAGTGTGGAATTGAAAAAATAAGCAGTAAAATAGCGGAATATATTTTACGTTTTGATAGTGCTGATAAGAGTAAGTACGTTTTTTTTACGATAAGTATGAATACTTAAAACCGGATATTGAGGATGGAGGATGGCGAGATCATGTATGAGGCTTTCAGAGATGCGACTGACGGAACTGCATGGTGGTCATTCTCAGATGAGACTTATACGGCAACATTAGACTGGAAGGAGAAACAATAAATGAAAAAAGTCATCAGCCTTATTTCGAGCTTAGCATTGGTGATATCTCTGAGTAGTTGTGCCATTAAAGAAACGCCTATCATAAACGGTGTTGAGTATAAATACAACGATCAGTTCTACGCAGATACGGTAGATCAATTATTGACATACATAGACGATGGGGATAAAGACGGCGTAAAATCCTTACTGTGTAACGGTCTGAAAAATTCAGATGGTATTGACGCTGATATACAAGCGCTGATTGATGGATTTGAAGGCGATATAATTCGCACGACAGAGTATGAAAAGGATACTGTGAGCGCCAGCTCTTCAGGAAAAAATTATACCAGTGCTTTTCTTTCCAGATCATTTTATATTATCACGGATAAGCAAAAATATGGGGTATATATAGCAGTTTGTCCCATCGATGAAAAGCATG
>NZ_JAOQJZ010000010.1:87164-112603 GCF_025567495.1 Hominimerdicola aceti
CGCATGGAACAGCAGAGATTTTCTGAGCTTTAAGGAAAAATTCGGCGCTCCGTATGCCGAATCTCTTGACAATGACAAGGAACATGTTTTAGCCGATGTATATATGTATAAAATTTCAGACAGCAGTAAATATGCGATCGTGGCTGTTGGCAGAGATGACGGCTCGATCAATGCGCTGTCTGTTAAGGATATAGACAGCCGTTGGAGCGAAGATAATAAATATGAATATATTTTAGAGAATGAATAGATTAAAGGCAAGGAATTAAATAACAAATGAGCAGCGAAATAATCGGAACAAAATTCAAGTACACGGTATTAACATTGACACCGTTTTCTTCACACCATTTATGCACTGTAAGTCAGCTACTTTTCTGTGCCTGGATCTGGGCTGACCATTCAGTCAGGCGAAATTCGTTCTTTACCGTTGCGATCGTTGTTTTCATTATCATTATCTTTATCTCCACATCTAATTTGGTCTAAGCAGCTCTATAAACTTTTTGAGATTGGGTAATTTACTCTATCGAGTTGCTTGAAGTTTATTATACTTCTTTAGTCATCGGTGGGGTAGATGCGGAGGGTTTGACGGTTACATTCAAATTCACAACGTCAATGATAGATGATATTTTAGAAGATGTCCCCGTGATTGATACAAATAGATATACTTGATGTAAAAATAGAAAATGTTTATTCGTCGTTTGGTGGGAAAGGAAATGTTATGAAATTAGAAAAACAAATTACAAATGAAGAGCTGCTTGAACTTACAAAAAAAGCATTTGATAATAACGAGGTTGCTGAGTTCCTTTGCGGAGAGAAAGGATATGCTTGTCCTATAAGTCACTTTGTTCCAGCAAATGTACCAACGGATTTTAATAGAATTATAGATTTTGGAGTATACAAACTCTATGAGGAAACTAAAAATGAAAAAATTGTTGCCAAATTCGAAGAAGCCATATTGTATCTTCTTGATTGCGATCCAGTAAGGAATTGGATAGCGTTTATGGTATGTTGGAATCAAATTAGGAATGAAAAAAGACACGAAGCACCATTTAAATTCATTAATCAAGAGTTAATTGAGAAATTGAAGGAAACGCTATTAAAACACGAAAAGGAGCTTCGTGTTTGTAAGGAATGGCAAGGTTGGAATGAAGAGAATGGGCTTTGGCAGGAAATTACAAGAATTAATAACATTGCAACTAAAAATTATGGTGTGAGTATATTATGAATATAGACTAAATATTTAGTAAAGGTGCATCTTATCTAATATCTGAAAAAGGTTATGAAGACTATATTTCAGGCAAAGATGTTACATTGGGACATCCTGTTGGAGATGATACTGTTGTTTGGGTTGCACCAAGTGCCGAAATTGATGAAGCTATAATTAAAACCAAATCCGGATGTTAACCCTAATATAGGAGAAATTGGCAACACGAATTCAATAAATGGAATCCCAACCAAACAATTAAATAATCTATATAATTCATCAGGAAGAGATTCTGAGTGCTTACGTTTCATTCATTGCATTTACTATACAAGCGCAGCAAGAGGTTTTATAAGGGTTCTCTTTAAAATACCCTTAAATACTTTTATTATTGTGAGGTTTAGACTATGGCATTTGTTAATGAAAAGCTGACTCCAACGCAAAGAGAGGAACTGGCTAAGAAAAAGATTAAGAACCCATACGGGAGCTTTAGGGACACGACAGAAGGTATCATGCCCCTGTACTTAACTATTGACAAAAATTCTGAAACATGGTTAGCACATTGCTATAACCATCATGACACGAATAATGATATAGAGGAATTTATCTTTATGTATAAATCAAATCCGATACCTGTTCAAGCAATAAAGAGTATTCATGAAAAACAAGTTTGTTGGAAAATAACACGTATTGATTTCCCGAAAGGATTGCTAAACGATAAAGAACACCTTCAAATTTTGTTAACTGACGCGTTCAAAGCTTACAACATATCCGGATGGCCTGGCGAAGAAAGTGGACAGACTAAGGTAATATATGGCTATGAGTAAGGAGGTGTATTGTAATGTTGACGTTATTGGAAGCATTAGATAAGCTCAATTCAAAATCAGAAAGTGAACTTACGCTTGATTATCTTGAAGAACTTGCTAAAAAAGTATCTATCGAACCTATGCCTCATTTAACGATTAAAGGCTCTGAGATGACCTAAAATTGGTCTTATCAGAGCCTTTTTACATTATGCTTTTTAACGAAATGTCATTTTAGGTTGTGCATTTATTCTGGCAGCAGGACGCAGGCGCAGAAACTGGGTTCGGGCTGATAGCAATATATGGTGAGGTCTTTTCCGATCTCAGGGCTAAAATCCTTCAGCGTGTGCTTTGTGCCGTTGAGTGCTACATCTGCGTAAGATACCAGCCATTTTCGGTCTCCGTTGCGAAAGACTTCATAAAAAGACCGATTCAGCATTTCTTCCACGGGCACACCCTCAACTACCGCCATCTCCTTGTTGCAGTAGCGGAAAATAAAGTCAACACCGTGACCATCCTCATCGAATACAAGCTCGATAACGCAGTAAGCCAGAGGCATTTCGTCCATAATACTGCACTTTTCGTAGAAACCCAACGGCGGGTCGAATTCCTCCTTAGGCGACGGAACGTCTAGCCCAAGCTCCTTACGCAGCCGTTGTGGATGGGCTGAATGGCAGCTTTGACAAGATCGAGTTTGATCTTGCTTCTGCAGAGAATACAACAATTGAAAACGCCCCAACAGACACAACTGCTTTTGGCATTTCCGGAGGTGCGATCACAAAAGATCAGAAGATCGGAACTATTACAGTAAAGATCACCTCAGATACCTCAGACACCACTATGGTGAAAAATTTGGAGGATCTGCGCGGTGCATTTGAAAATGGCGGCAAGGCAAAGCTAAACAACGATCTTAACGGAGCATACGAGATGCTGACGCTTTTGTCAGGAAAAGATCTGGAGTTTGATCTGAACAGAAAGACGCTGAGCGTCGAATCTATTTCACTCTCAAATGATGGCAACGAAACGCTGACGCTGAGCAACGGTACTATCGGTTGTTATGTGCAGATGAATGGAAGAGCTGAACAACATCTGATCGTTGACAATTGTACTCTGAATGGGTTGGGCGACAATAATAATTACTCAGATGTGACCTTGAGAGATTGTGTCATCATGAAAGATTGCTTTACTAGCTATGGCGGCATCTGGAAATTCGAGGGAGTCAATAATATTACCGGAACAATGAAAGTTAAGAAAGATGTCACCATTTCCGGCGACTTTACGTTAGGGACGCTTAAAGTTCCCATGGTTACTACCGGTACGCCGACCTTAAAACTGTCGGGTAATATTCGGATAGGCACATTCTCCTTTGATAGTGTTTATAGAGAAGAGGCAAAGATCGTCTGCGGTGCGGGTACATATAACTTTAAGCCGGATGAATATGAAACAGGCAGATATGGCGGTATTCAACTAGCAGAGGGATGCACCGTCAGCGGACCTGATGAAAACGGCATTTACACCGTTACAGCGGAATAAGGAGGGCAAAAAAATTAGGCAGCCGTTACCGACTACCTAAAGAACTTATTCTATTGTGCAATGACCTTGTATATGATAAATGCCCATAGTGCAAGAGAAATTATCATCACCATATAAAAATACCAGTGTTTTGTTTTGTGACGGAAAAATTCCATGCCCAGAAATCCTCCTGCAAAGCCGCCAAGCAGGCTCAGACCAAGGAGCGTTTTCTCAGGTATCCGCCATTTGTGTGCTTTTGCCTTGTGCTTATCTGCACCAAAAAGTGTGAACGTCAAAAGGCTCATTGCGGAAAGATATATTATAATGTATTTCAGCATATCTTTGTCCTCATATAAACAAAGGGCGGAAAAGCTCCGCCCTTGTATTTTTGTTTTTTTACTTGAAGTAAGCTACGCCGCTTTCAAATATTTTCTGATCCTTTTCACCAGGAACGTTCTTTGATACGCAGCAGCCCTTACGCTCTGAGTGACCCATTTTACCAAGAACACGTCCGTCAGGTGAGGTGATACCCTCGATAGCCTGGAATGATGTGTTAGGGTTGCAATGAATGTCAAATGTAGGTTCTCCGTCAAAGTCAACATACTGTGTAGCGATCTGTCCGTTTGCAGCAAGCTGTGCGATTTCCTCTGCTGTTGCAACGAAACGTCCCTCACCGTGTGAGATAGCCACGCTGTGGATATCGCCTACCTCACAACCTGCAAGCCATGGTGACTTGTTGGAAGCGATCCTTGTGTTTACCATTTTAGACTGGTGTCTTGCAATGGTGTTGAATGTCAGTGTAGGGGAGTCATCTCTCATATCTCTTATCTCACCATATGGTACAAGACCAAGCTTGATAAGTGCCTGGAAGCCGTTGCAGATACCAAGCATAAGACCGTCACGATTTTTCAGCAGGTCATGGATAGCGTCTGTAAGTCTTGGGTTTCTCAGGAATGATACGATGAACTTGCCTGAGCCGTCAGGCTCGTCGCCACCGCTGAATCCACCTGGGAGCATTACTATCTGTGACTCTTTTATCTTCTTCTCCATTGCGTCAACAGACTCCTTGATAGCCTGTTCTGTGAGGTTTCTTACAACGAAGATGTCAGCCTCAGCGCCTGCTTTTTCAAAGGCCCTTGCTGTATCGTATTCGCAGTTTGTGCCAGGGAATACAGGGATAAGCACCTTTGGCTTTGCCACCTTGATAGAAGGTGCAACTCTCTTGTCTGCCTTGTAGCTGTACTTTTCAGGCTTTTCAGCAGGCTCTTTCACATGAACAGGATAAACAGGCTCAAGCTTGCCCTCCCAAAGTGTCTGGAGCTTGTCAAGGCTTATTGTGTAATTGTCAGACTTTATCTCGTAGCTTTCTGTTGTTTCACCGATAACTCTCTCGTCAGTGTCAACGCCCTCTGCAAGCTCGATAACAAATGCGCCATAGCAAGCTCTGTAAAGCTCTTCTGCTGTGAGCTTGTCTGTGAACTTAAAGCCTATCTTGTTACCAAATGCCATTTTTGCAACAGCCTCAGATACACCGCCGTAGGATACAGCCCAGCATGAAAGCACCTTGCCCTCAGCGATAAGCTTTTCTACCTTTTCAAATACTGCCTTAAGTGAATCGAAGTTCACAAGCTTGTTGTCATCATACTCAGGCTTGATAAGAATTACCTTAGAGCCGGCCTTCTTGAATTCCTGTGAAACTACCTTGTCTGCGTCTGTTACTGATACAGCGAATGAAACAAGTGTAGGTGGAACGTCTATTTCCTCGAATGTACCTGACATTGAGTCCTTACCGCCGATAGAACCGCATCCCAGCTCTATCTGTGCCTTGTATGCACCAAGGAGAGCAGACATAGGCTTGCCCCAACGCTCAGGATCGTTCTGAGTTCTCTCGAAATACTCCTGGAATGTGAGCCAGCACTTCTCGTATGTACCGCCTGTTGCGATGACCTTTGCGATAGATTCAACTACTGCACTCATTGCACCGTGGTATGGGCTTACAGATGAGAGATATGGGTCATAGCCCCAGCCCATAATGGACGTTGTCTTTGTATTGCCGTGAAGAACAGGGAGCTTTGCAGCCATTGCCTGTGTAGGTGTGTTCTGATATTTACCGCCAAATGGCATAAGAACTGTGTTTGCACCGATAGTTGAGTCAAATCTCTCAATAAGACCCTTCTGTGAGCAGATGTTGAGGTTTGATATCATAGACTCCCAGCGGTCAGCAGTGTCAGCGTCGTTGCTCTCTGTTGCGAAAACAGGAGCAGGGATAGAAATATCTGTGTGCTTTTCAGCTCCGTTTGAGTTAAGGAACTCTCTTGTAAGGTCAACGATAGTGTTGCCGCACCAGTTCATTTTAAGTCTTGGCTCAGCAGTTACTCTTGCCACCATTGTTGCTTCAAGGTTTTCCTTTGCAGCCTCAGCCATGATTTTTTCAAGGTCGCTCTTTGCGATAACAACAGCCATTCTCTCCTGTGACTCAGAGATAGCAAGCTCAGTGCCGTCAAGACCGTCATACTTCTTTGTAACAGCGTCAAGGTTGATAGAAAGTCCGTCAGCAAGCTCGCCGATAGCAACGGAAACTCCGCCTGCACCGAAGTCGTTGCAACGCTTTATCATTGAAGTAACTTCAGGGTTTCTGAACAAACGCTGAAGCTTTCTTTCCTCAGGTGCGTTACCCTTCTGTACCTCAGCTCCGCAGTTTTCAAGTGAGTGGAGGTTGTGTGATTTTGAAGAACCTGTTGCTCCGCCGCAGCCGTCACGTCCTGTTCTTCCGCCAAGGAGGATAACGATATCCTCAGGCTCAGGTCTTTCACGTCTTACGTTCTCAGCAGGAGCAGCACCTACTACAGCACCTATCTCCATTCTCTTTGCAACATAGCCAGGGTGATATATCTCGTGAACGTGACCGGTAGCAAGACCTATCTGGTTGCCGTATGAAGAATAACCATTTGCCGCACCTACAACTATCTTTCTCTGTGGAAGCTTACCTGTGATAGTGTCCTCAACAGGAACCAGCGGATTGCCTGCACCTGTTACTCTCATTGCCTGATATACATATGAACGTCCTGACAGAGGGTCTCTGATAGCGCCACCAAGACAAGTTGCCGCACCGCCGAAAGGCTCGATCTCTGTAGGGTGGTTGTGTGTTTCGTTCTTGAACATGAGCAGCCAGTCCTCAGGCTTGCCGTCAACGTCAACAGTTATCTTAACAGAGCAAGCGTTTATCTCCTCACTCTCGTCAAGGTCTTTGAGCAGACCAGCCTTTTTAAGCTGCTTTGCGCCGATACAAGCAAGATCCATAAGTGTAACAGGCTTGTCAGTTCTGCCTGCATAAAGGTCTTTTCTTGTGTTGATATAGTCTGCAAAGGTAGCAGCTATGTAGTCTGAGTCGATAGAAACGTTATCGACTATAGTGGAGAATGTAGTATGACGGCAGTGGTCAGACCAATATGTGTCTATCATTCTTATCTCAGTGATAGTAGGATTTCTCTTTTCAACGTTCTTGAAATAATCCTGACAGAACTTGATATCGTCAAAGTCCATTGCAAGACCCAAGTCTGTGAGCATGAATCTCAGGTCATCGTCTGTTGAATAGATAAAGCCCTCAACAGTCTTAACTGTGGTAGGGATAGTATACTTGATATCGAGTGTATCGAAGCAATCAAGGGAAGCTTCTCTTGACTCAACAGGGTTTATCATATAGTGCTTGATCTGGTCAAGCTCTGCTTCTGTGAGTTTGCCAGAAACGATATAAATTCTCGCTGACTTGATAGTAGGTCTTTTTCCTCCAGTGAGAAGTGAGATACACTGTGCGCAGGAATCAGCTCTCTGATCAAACTGACCTGGCAGATACTCAACTGCAAAAACAAACTCGTCAGCTTTTACAGCAGGCAGGTGATCGTAAGTAATGTCAACAGCAGGCTCAGAAAAAACGACTGGTGCTGCAAGGTCAAAATCCTCTCTTGAAAGACCCTCTGCGTCATAGCGGTTTATAACTCTCAGACCTGTAAGGTTATCAAGTCCCAGAGCTGACTTTATTCCGCCGATAAGTGAATTTGCTTCAACTGCAAATTCAGGCTTTTTTTCTACATAAATACGGTAAACAGACATGGCTACATCTCCTTATAATAGTTACTTCTATTATACTACATTTTTCGCATATTTGTCAATAAAATTATTATTATTCGGCAGGGCATATAATTATGTGTGAATAAGCGTTGGCTCACTTGTTGATTTTTTAGTTCATAAAAGCAGAAATACCGCACCATTACAGTGCGGTATCCCTAAAATATTAATCTGCAAACGGATTTTCTGTTGGATAAAGCATACCCTTTGGCTGATTGAAGCCTATGTCTGTCATGCCAAGATATGTCATAACACTGTGTAGTGCCTTTCCATAGTGACCAAAAGCAACAGCACCGTGGTGAGGATAGTTCTTCTGCACGAGAACGTGGCGGTAAAATCTGCCCATTTCGTTGATAGCGAAAATACCGATAGAGCCGAATGAACGTGTTGCAACAGGAAGAACTTCGCCCTCTGCAATATATCCTTTGAGCTGTGCGTCAGCCGTTGACTGGAATCGGAAGAATGTTATATTTCCGTCAACGATATCGCCCTCAAGAGTACCTCTTGAAATATTAGGCTCGCTGTCTGGCTCAAGATTTCTCTTCATGATACGCTGGAACTTCATCTCAGGCTCTTTTACAAGGCATGAAGCTGTGTTTCCGCAGTGGAAGCCCATGAATGTATCCTTTTGTGTGTAAGGGAACTTTCCTGCGATATCATCATTGTATATGTCCGCAGGAACAGTGTTGTTGATGTCAAGGAGCGTAACAGGCTTCTGTGATACACAAACGCCTATGTATTCGCTGACAGCACCGTAGATATCTACTTCGCAGGCAACAGGAATGCCTATCTTTGTAAGTCTTGAATTAACATAGCAAGGAACGAAGCCAAACTGCGTCTGGAATGCAGGCCAGCACTTGTTTGCAAATACAACATATTTCCTTGAGCCCTTGTGAGCTTCTGCCCAGTCAAGAAGAGTAAGCTCATACTGCGCAAGTCTTGGAAGGATGCCTGCCATTTTATTGCCCTTGCCAAGCTCTGCTTCCATGTCAGCCACAACAGCAGATATTCTCTCGTCGCCGGCATGGGCGTTGAATGACTCGAAAAGGTCAAGCTCTGAGTTTTCTTCTATCTCAATACCCATGTTGTAGAGCTGTCTGATAGGTGCGTTGCAGGCAAGAAAGTCCTGTGGACGTGGTCCGAATGAGATTATCTTCAGTTCCTTAAGACCGAGGATAGCCCTTGCAACTGGAACAAACTCGCTTATCATCTTTGCGCACTCGTCAGGTGTACCAACAGGGTACTCAGGGATATAAGCCTTGATGTTTCTCAGTGCAAGGTTATAGCTTGCGTTGAGCATTCCGCAGTAAGCGTCGCCTCTGTTGTCGATAAGTGCATCACCGCATGGCTCTTCAGCAGCCGCAACGAACATAACAGGACCGTCAAACTTCTTTGCTAGAAGTGTTTCTGAGGACTCAGGTCCGAAGTTTCCAAGATATACAACAAGTGCGTTGCAGCCTGCTGTGTTTACCTCGTCAAGGGCTTTGAGCATATCATTCTCGTTCTCCACAACTGTAGGACATTCGTAGATATCTCCGTAAGCCTTTTTGTACTCCTGACAGACCTTGATACGTCTTGATTCTGAAAGCGACATAGGGAAGCAATCTCTTGAAACTGCAACGATGCCAAGTTTTACTTCTGGTATATTTTTCATGTTTCAACCTCCGATTTTCATTTATTTATGACTTTATTCTAGCATACCTTTGTGCTGTTTTCAATAGCTTTTTGTGCAAATTTTCGTGAAATTTAGTTAGCTGCCCAGCATGAAAAAGTGCGTTAGCCCAAGCCACTCTCTCACCCAATATGTGAACAGGTATCGTGGCTCGGTGTAAGCTGAATAAGCGGTGACATTCTCCACACCCTGAGCCTTTGCGATAAGGCTTGCACGGTATTGATGAAAGCCGTCTGTGACGATAGTCATATCATGGCTCATGCCGAGTTCATCGAGTATCTTGAGAGAGTTTTGGATATTTTCGTAAGTTGAAGTGGACTTGTCCTCCATTATTATCCTGTCGCTGTCCATGCCTTTTTCTAGCAGATAGTTTTTCATTGCCAAGGCTTCGCTTATTTTCTCATCATCACCCTTGCCACCTGAAACTATACAAAGCGTATCGGGATTGTCGTTCATAGCCGTAATTGCAGCGTCAAGTCGTCTGCGTAACATTCGTGAGGGGCGTTCGCCTTTTACTTGACAGCCAAGCACAACTATAACATTGGCTTTTTCAGGACGGTTTTCCTGTGCTTTGTACATAAGTATGGAAAGAATACCCACATATATTATCCCAGCAAGTATCAATGTGCTTACAAAGATAAGCCCGAATTTACCTGCGCCATGTCCCCATATTTTTGATATAATACCGCAGAATTTTGTCCAGTTTGCCGTTATGAGCATTAGCATCACCGAAACGATAATGCCAAGCAGGTTGCCCGAGCATATAACAGGTAATGGTACAAGAAACAGAAACAACAGCAAAGTTTCCAGTGCAAGCAATATTATTTTTACGCTCATTAGTTATCTCCTTGTCTTTTTTGTACTATTATAACATATAGCTCTTGTGATTACAAGGGCAAAAGAGAAAAGCGCTCCGCAGCAGCAGAACGCTTTTATAAGGAATGATCTAAGTTGAGATCAGATCACCGAATTTTTCGAGAAAATCACGCTTGTCGTCATATTTAGCTACCAGCGATACAGTTTTCTTTGTGCCAAGACCGAAAATACCCATAAGTGATTTTGGATTGAGTATTTTTGTTCCTGACTGCACCACCAGATCGTATTTGCAGCTTAAAGCCGCTTCATGCAAAGTCTTGATGTCATTAAGATCGTTTATCCTGATATAAGCTTTGATCATGTTCGTGATTATGCCCTTTGGCATATCCTCCTTTCGCAATAATAACCTCTGAAAAACTAAAAAGAACCGAAAATTTCTGAGATTTTCGTTTCTTTTTACATTGGCAACAGCAGTTCTATACTTATATGTCACATATCTTAATCCATATATAATTATATGCCAATGTGAACAAATAGTAAACAGATATTGTGTAAAATATTATATGTGAAGATATTAATATGAATTTTACTTATTTCATGTTAATTTATTATATAAAATTTGGATAATTAATCATATTAAAACGTTTTAGTTGATGTGGAACTTATATAAAAGCTATAACAAATCAGCTAAAAGTTTTCTTATTACGAAAATATCAAACGTTTTATATGCGCTTTGAATGAAAATACAGCAAAAGTAGAAAGTGTATATTCGTAAATATATTAAACTATATGATGAAATTTTGCAAAAATGCGAAATCGTTTAAATTTTGCAACAAAAAAAGCACTGAGCTTTTAAAACTCAGTGCTTTCGTGATATCAAAGTTTAGTCAACAATAAATTCTTTGATCTCGTCAAGGAATTTAGTAGCGTCGTCTGTGTGTGCTACGAGCTGGATAGGATTTGAAAGGTCAAGGCTGAAAATACCCATAATTGACTTAGCGTCAACTGCATATCTTCCTGACGCAAGATCCACATCAAAGTCGTACATAGAAACTACGCTTACAAACTTCTTTACCGCTGCAATGGAATCGAGCATGATTTTTACCTTTGTCATAAATATTCCTCCTTCAGAATGATCGGTATATCCGATCTTGATTCCCACATAAATTCTGTAGATCTTTTCTCTACAATTTATATTATAAACGATTTTTTTGATTTGTCAATGGATATTTGCAAAAAAAATTAAAATATGGTACAATAGTCAAGAGTGATAAAAATCAAAGTTTAGATTTATGCAATATGCACATATATTATTGTGATTTATTGTGCATTATAAACATTTGGCTACTGAAAGGAAATCAAATATGAAAGCCTTTTTCTATACATTCGGCTGCAAGGTAAACCAATATGAAACTGAAAATATAAAGGAAGCAATGCTGTCCGAGGGGTATGAGGTCACTGAGGATTATGCTGATGCAGAGGTCTGTGTTGTAAATACCTGCACTGTTACCGCTCAGTCGGACTCAAAATGCCGACAGCTTATCCACAAGATAAAAAAAGCCAATCCTGAGTGTCTGATAGTTTTGGCAGGCTGTTTTCCGCAGGCTTTTGAAAAGGAAGCTTCTGCTCTTGACGAGTGCGGTATCATAGTTGGCACAGGTGCAAAAAAGGAGATACCTGCCCTTATAAAAAGGTATATCACAAGTGGCGAGCGTATTATCAGGATAGTTCCTCGTGAGAGGGGAGAGGCTTTTGAGAAAATGACAAACTCAGGTGCTGACCAAAAAACTCGTGCGTATATCAAAATTCAAGACGGCTGTGATCAGTATTGCACCTACTGTATTATCCCCACTGCTAGAGGACACATCTGCTCAAAACCTTTGGAGGATATCGCTCCCGAAGTTCAGCAGCTCGTTGACTCAGGTCACAAGGAGATAATCCTCACGGGCATAAATCTTTGCTGTTACGGCAGGGAATTCAAAAACGGCACACGGCTTATTGACGCCATTGAGGCGGCTTGCGGCTGTGAGGGAGATTACAGAGTGCGTATCGGCTCTGTTGAGCCTGAGCTTATTTCAGATGAAGATATCCTGCGAATGTCAAAGCTTGAAAAGCTCTGTCCGCATTTTCATCTTTCCCTGCAAAGTGGCTGTGACGAAACTTTGAAGCGCATGAACCGCCATTATGATACGGCGGAGTATGCTGAGCTTTGCGAGAAGCTTCGCAGGCATTTTCCAAACTGCGCTATAACCACTGACATAATGGTGGGCTTTCCACAGGAAACTGACGAGGAATTTGAAAAGTCGCTGGCATTTGCAAAGAAGATATCTTTTGCAGAAACGCATATTTTCCCGTATTCACGCAGACCTACCACTGTTGCCGACAAAATGAAATGTCAGCTCGACCGCAAGACCAAGCACAGTCGTGCGGCTCAAATGGCAGATGTATGCAACGAAACAAAGGCTTTGTATCTCAAAAGCCTTGTTGGCACAGTGCAGGAGGTTTTGTTTGAAAAGGAAACAAGCCCTCAGTGGCATCAGGGTCATGCGCCAAATTATGTGACAGTGAAAATACCGAGGACAAGCGAAGAAGTTTCCTTAAGGCGACAGCTTTTAAAGATAGAGATAACCTCGTCAGATGGCGAGTTTTGTTACGGAAAACTTATATGAGTACAAAAAAGAGGACCGCAAATGCGATCCTCTTTCGTTATATCAGATTTTTCTGTGCTCAGCCAAGCTTTGCAAGAATTATCTCTTTCATCTTTCCAGGATTAGCCTTGCCCTTTGAAGCCTTCATGCACTGACCTACCAGATAGCCCAGAGCATTTGTCTTTCCGCCCTTGTAGTCATTTACAGACTTCTCATTTGAGGCAAGAACTTCATCAGCGATCTTTTCAAGTGCGCTGTCATCAGAGACCTGTGCAAGACCCTGCTCCTTGATAATGTCGCTTACCTTTTTGTCCTCCTCGAGAAGAACTGCAAAGACTTTCTTTCCGCCAGCGTTGGAAATGGTCTTTGCCTCGATCGCAGCGACGAGGTCAGTAAGATTGTCAGCAGTGAGCTTTGTATCTTCGAGAGTCTTGCCTGTTGCGTTCATGTACTTAACAAGGTCGCCAAGTATCCATGTTGTATAGCACTTTGCAGGGAACTTGTCCTTTGCCATGCAGTCGTCAAAAAGCTTTGCAAGGGAAACAGACTCTGCTATAAATGTTGCGTCCTTTATGTTCAGACCGAACTTCTTTACATATCTGAGTATCTTTACGTTTGGAAGCTCTGGGATACTCTTTTTAAGCTCGTCAACGCGCTCCTGCTCAACAACGATAGTGAGCAGGTCCGGCTCAGGAAAGTAACGATAATCCTGTGCGTCCTCTTTTGAACGCATTGGAATGCTCATTCCCTTTTCGTCGTCCCAACGGCGAGTTTCCTGCTCGACCTTTCCGCCTGCTTCAAGAACAGCTATCTGTCTTTCTACCTCGTAGTCGATACCTCTTACAGCGGCAGAGAAGCTGTTTACGTTCTTCATCTCAGAACGTGTGCCGAATGGCTCGCCAGGCTTGTGAACAGATACGTTTACATCACATCTGATAGAGCCTTCCTGCATCTTACAGTCGCATATGCCAAGATACTGTAGGATAGATTTCAGTGTTTCAAGATAAACCTTTGCTTCCTGTGAGGAACGCATATCAGGCTCAGAAACTATCTCGATAAGCGGAACACCGCAGCGGTTAAGGTCAACAAGCGATACACCATGGAACTTGTCAGAGTGGAGAAGCTTACCTGCGTCCTCCTCAATGTGTATTCTTGTGATACCTATTCTTCTTTCCTCGCCGTCAACAAGGATATCAACATAACCCTTGCCGCAGAGAGGAACTTCTGCCTGTGATATCTGATAAGCCTTTGGCAGGTCAGGGTAGAAATAGTTCTTTCTGTCCTGCTTGCAGACACGGTTTATCTCGCAGTTGAGTGCGTGACCCATTCTTATTGCATAATCAACTACCTTTTCGTTAAGAGTAGGCAGTGTGCCAGGCATACCCATGCAGATAGGGCAAACCTGTGAATTGACTTCAAGACCGAACTGGTTCTTGCAGTCGCAGTATATTTTAGACTCGGTATTAAGCTCAGCATGAGTTTCAAGACCGATTACAACTTCGTAGCCTTTTACCATTTTTGTGACCCCTTTCCTTAAAGCTCAGGCATTTTGAATCCGCCAACAAGCTGCTCATAAGCATAAGCTGTGTTAAGCAGACGCTGCTCTGTAAACTTTCCGCCGATAAGCTGCATACCAACAGGCAGACCCTTGTCGTCATATGCACAAGGAATGCTTATTGCAGGCAGACCTGCAATGTTCACTGTAACAGTGCAGACATCGTTTGCGTACATTTTAAGGGGATCGTCAGTGTTTTCACCGATCTTGAAAGCTGTTGACGGAACTGTAGGAGTAGCGATAACGTCAACGTCAGCGAACTGAGATGCGAACTCCTGCATTATTCTCTTCTGAACGAGCTTTGCTTTCTTGTAGTAGGCGTCATAGAAACCTGATGAAAGCACGAATGTGCCGAGCATTATTCTTCTCTTTACTTCGTCGCCGAAGCCCTCTGAACGTGTTCTCTCGTACATATCAACAAGTCCGTCATATTCTTCAGCTCTGAAGCCGTATCTTACACCGTCAAATCTTGCAAGGTTTGAAGAAGCTTCTGCAGAAGAAATGATGTAGTATGATGAAAGTGCATAATCTGTAGACGGCAGAGAAATCTCCTTTACAATTGCGCCCTGCTTTTCAAGCTCTTTCACAGCGTTCATTACAGACTGCTTAACGAATGGGTCGATACCCTCACCGAAATACTCTTTTGGTATACCAATCCTCAGACCCTTTACGTCGGCCTTGAGGTCAGCCGCAAAATCAGGATACTCTCTATAGGAAGAAGTAGCGTCATACTTGTCATGACCAACGATAGCAGACTGTACCATAGCAACGTCCTTTACGCACTTGCCAAGAGGTCCGATCTGATCCAGTGATGAAGCGAAAGCAACAAGACCGTATCTTGAAACGCTGCCGTATGTAGGCTTCAGACCTACAACGCCGCAGTATGAAGCAGGCTGTCTGATAGATCCGCCAGTGTCAGAGCCAAGAGTAACGATAGCCTCTCTTGCTGCAACAGCCGCAGCAGATCCGCCTGATGAACCGCCAGGTATCCTCTCTGTATCAAATGGGTTTTTAGTAGGCTTAAAATGTGAGTTCTCGGTTGATGAACCCATAGCGAACTCGTCCATGTTGAGCTTGCCTGTTACAACGATATCGTCAAGCTTGTTCATTACAGTTGCATTGAAAGGCGGAACATAGTTTCCAAGCATTTTTGATGCACAAGTTGTTCTCAGACCTTTTGTTGAGATATTGTCCTTGATACCAACAGGTATACCAGCCAAAGGTGAAAGCTCTTCGCCCTTTGCAAGCTTTTCGTCTATCTCAGTGGCTTTTTTCATAGCGTTTTCTTCGTCAAGTGTCAGATAAGCGTCTACCTTGCCCTCAACTGCTTTTATTCTGTCAAAAACAGATTTTGTAAGCTCTGCGGAGCTTATTTCCTTGTTCTTTATCATTTCTGACAAGTCGCAGGCATTTCTTTCAAAAAGTTCCAATTATAACACTCCTTACTCTACTGTTTTAGGCACGACAAGACAGCCTGCCTTTACCTGAGGAGCGTTCTGCATAAGCTCCTGTCTTGTGAATTTATCCTGAACAGCCACGTCTTTTCTGAGTATCATCGGGTTGTCAGGGTCAAGGGTCATTTCGTCCTGAATGTCGGGAAGCTTTTCAACCATTCCCACGATGTTTTCCATTTCTGACTCAAACTTATCAAGCTGATCGTCTTCGATGCGAAGTCTTGCCAGCTTGGCAATGTGTTTAATGTCAATATTCATTTTACATTCCTCCTGTTTTATTTATATAAAAAGATATTATCTTATTTTATCATATCCTTGAACTGTTCTTCGGTGATTATTTCGATACCGAGCTGCTGAGCTTTATCAAGCTTGCTTCCTGCTTCCTCACCTGCAAGAACATAGTCCGTTTTTTTGGACACAGAGCCGCTTGCCTTGCCGCCGTATTTCTCAATGAGTGCTTTTGCTTCGCTTCTTTTCAGTGTCGGCAAAGTGCCTGTGAGAACAAAAGTCTTTCCTGCAAAGCGGTCGTCTATCTGTATCTTCTCATACTTCGTGTTTATCCCACATTCTTTGAGCCTTTGGATAAGCTCTATCATATGCTCTTCATGGAAAGCGTTGTAAACGCTTTGAGCCATTACGCCGCCAAAGCCGTCTATCTCGGATATCTGCTCAGCGGAAGCGTTCATGATGTTGTCAAGGTCGCCGAACTTGTCGCACAGAAGCTTCGCAGAAGCCTGTCCGATATTTCTTATGCCAAGACCAAACACCAATCTGTCCAAAGAATTGGACTTTGACTTTTCTATAGCACTAAGAAGATTGTTCACTGATTTTTCCTTGAAGTTGTCAAGCTGTAAAAGCTTGTTTTCGCTCAGAGTGTAAAGGTCAGCCACAGAGGTGATAAGCTTGTTGTCAAGAAGGGTGTGAACTATCTGCGGACCAAGACCGTCAATGTTCATTGCGCCCTTTGAAGCAAAGTGAACGATGCTTCTGAATATCTGTGCAGGACATTCAACGTTCGGACACCTTACCGCCGCTTCTTCCTCGGACTTCACAAGCTTTGTTCCGCATACAGGACAGCACTCAGGGAGCGTGAAAACTCCGTTGCCATGTTTTTCCACAGAACCAAGCACCTCGGGAATGATATCTCCAGCCTTGCGCACCTTGATGATATCCCCCACGGAAATGTTTTTCTCTCTTATAAAATCCTGATTGTGTAGGGTCGCCCTTGAAACGCTCGTGCCTGCAAGAAAAACAGGCTCAAACACGGCCACAGGTGTTATAGCACCTGTTCTGCCCACGTTAAGCTCTATATCAAGCAGCTTTGAGGTCTTTTCCTCAGGCGGAAACTTGTAAGCCACAGCCCACTTTGGCACTTTTGCAGTTGCACCAAGTATCTCACGCTGTCTGAAATCATCGACCTTTATAACAACGCCGTCAATATCGAATGGCAGGTCAAAACGCTTTTCTCCGATAGCCTTTATGCAGCCTATGACCTCATCAGCGGTAGACACACGCTTGTAATCAGGGATAGTCTTGAATCCCAGTGTTTTCAGATAGTCAAGTGACTCCTTGTGAGAAGTAAGTTCCTTGCCCTCTATCTGCTGAACATTGAACACAAAAATATCAAGCTTTCTTTTTGCCGCTATCTTAGGGTCTTTCTGTCTAAGAGAACCTGCGGCGGCGTTTCTAGGGTTTTTGAAAGGCTGCTCGTCATTATCCTCCTGCTCTTTAACAAGCTTCAGAAAAACATTTCTCGGCATATATGTTTCACCTCTGACTTCTATCAAAGGCAGTTCCTCGTTTATTTTTATAGGAATGGACTTTACAGTTTTCAGATTAGAAGTAACGTCCTCGCCCACAAAGCCGTCACCACGGGTAGAACCTATGGCAAGCTCACCGTTGTGATATTCAAGGGATACCGAAAGTCCGTCTATTTTAGGCTCAACAACGAATTGAGGTTTATCCACAGCCTGCTGAACTGTCTCAATAAAGCTTCTCACCTGTTCAAAGGAAAAAACGTCCTGCAAAGAACCCATTTGCACACGATGTGTGACTTTCTCAAATATTGATATCGCCTTGCCGCCTACACGCTGAGTAGGGGAGTCTCTTCTGATAAACTGCGGAAACTGCTCCTCAAGACCCTTTAGTTCCTGCTGGAGCATATCGTATTCATAGTCTGTGATCTCGTTCCTGTCCTCAACATAGTAAAGCTGAGAGTGATAATTCAAAAGCTTCACAAGCTCGTCTATACGTTTTTTAGCTTCCTGTTCGTTCAAAATAACACAACTCCATTTCTGCCAACTTTTTACGGCATATCATACGCAGGGCAATACCACATAAGGATTGTACGCAAGATGCGTAGCCAGATTTTTCGTTAGCTTGTATAGAAACGACGCAGGAATACTTCCGTATTTCAAGGAGTTTCTGTGCGAGATAACGGAAAATCTGCAAGCAGGTTGCGTGCAAAGCCGTTAGGCGTGCCTTATGCGGTATTGCCCTTTATATTATACCATAATTGCTGGTGAAATACAAGCCTTTTTTCTATAAACTGCGAAAAAATCAGCTTTTTCCCTTGTCTAAGTACATATCAGGTATCTCCCCTACGATAACAGTTTCGCTAACGGGATAGTCGTAGCTCACCACGATATCCGTAGAGTGTGCAGGAAGAATGGCTGTCATTTCTATGGTCACAGTGAGATAAAGACTGTATTTTGTCTGATTTATCCCTGCTTCCGTTAAGTCGCTTTTAAGCTCTGTTTTTGCCGCACCTATCTGATGAAGCCGCAGTGGTATGTCAAAACCTCTGCCTGTGAGGATATTTATTCCTGAAAGTGTGCCGATGGGTACGCTGAGTTTTGTACCCTCAAGCTGTGAAAGGCTTTCGTTCACAGCTTTTGAAACACTGCTTTGAAGCCTGTTCACAGCGTTCGTGTCGCTGTTTATGGAGGTTATCCTGCCGTCAGTTTCAGATATCTTTATATAACTGCTTTGGGGCAGTTTTTCAAGCTCTCTGCTTATGGCCGCATTTATCACGTCAAGTGCCGCCTGCTTGCTTTCAAACTCGCTTATTTCGCTGATGTGCCTTGAAAGCTGTGCAAAAAATACCGTCGTGAGCAGTGCAAGAATAATAACGACAGCAAGAATTATGTATGAAATTCTGTTCTTGAAAGAACGCTTGTGAACACTCAAAAAAATCACCGCCTTTGGCTTATTATATACCAAAATGCGGTGATATGTGATTATTTAAGTTCGACTATGGTTACTCCGTCCTCGCCCTCGCCGTAAACGCCTTTTCTGAATGATTTTACAGAAGGGTGGTGTTTAAGCGCACGCCTTATGGCGTCACGGAGAATACCAGTGCCTCTGCCGTGGATTATGGTGAGCATCGTCACTCCTGACATGATAGCGTCAGAAATAAACTGCTCCATTTCATGAACGCCCTCGTCAGCGGCATAGCCCCTGATATCAAGCTCGGTGGATACCTTTCGTGTCATACGGCTCTCAATGCCGCTTTTGGATACACCGCCTTTTTTAACAGGCTTTTTGGACTGTTTCTGCGGCTGCTGCTTTTCAATAAGCTGAAGTTTCTTTACATCTATCTTGGTTTTCATTATGCCTGCCTGAATGAAGCACATTCCGCTGTTGTCAGGGGGCGTTATAATGATACCCTTTCTGTTTGTGTCAACGATAAGCACGTTGTCGCCCTTTTTCAGCGGTCTTGGCAGCACATATCCCTCGTTCCTGCTTTCAGAAACAGGGTTAGCCTCGCTGTATAGCTTGTTCATTGTGGACTTCTGCTTGTGCCTTGCGTCAATGGCTTTCTGAGTGAAGTTTGGATTTTCTTTCTCTTTTCTCAGCTTGTCAAGTTCGTCAACAAGCGCCTGCGACTCACGCTGAACACGATTTACGATCTGCTGAGCCTCACGTCTTGCCTTTTCAAGCTCGGCTTCTTTCTGATCGTAGAATTTTTCTTTCTGCTCTGCAAGCTCTTTTCTGAGAGCCTCGCTTTCCGCACGGTATTTCTCCGCAAGCCTGTTGTTTTCTTCAAGCTGTATTCTTGTGCGTTCAAGATTGTCTATGATAGTTTCAAACTTTCTGTTATCCTCAGAAATAAGCGACTCAGCGTACTTGATTATATCCTTGTCGATACCAAGACTTTCAGAGATAGCAAAAGCGTTGGATTTACCAGGTGAGCCTATGATAAGCCTGTATGTCGGGTGCAAAGTCTGCACGTCAAACTCGCATGAAGCGTTCTCAACGTCAGGAGTGTCGATAGCGTACATTTTAAGCTCCTGATAGTGAGTAGTTGTAACTAGCGTCGCACCGAATATCCTTATGCGTTCGATTATAGCCACCGCCAGTGCAGCACCCTCCACAGGGTCAGTGCCTGAACCAAGCTCGTCAAGAAGCACAAGGCTTTCACTGTCCGCTTCGTCAAGTATGGTCTTTACTCTGCTTATGTGAGAGGAGAATGTAGACAGGTTGTTTTCTATAGACTGCTGGTCGCCGATATCAACGAGCACGTTTTTATATACAGATATCCTGCTTCCGTCTGACGCAGGGATAAGCAGACCGCACATTGTCATAAGCGTGAGCAGACCCACAGTTTTAAGCACAACTGTTTTACCGCCCGTGTTAGGACCTGTTATTATCAGGGAGTGATAGTCAGTGCCAATAGAAAAGTTTATAGGCACGACCTTTTTGGGGTCGATAAGAGGGTGACGTGCCTTGTTCAGCACGATAACACCGTCATTGGATATCTCAGGGAGCATTGCTCTCATTTTTGCACCGAGGTTTGCCTTTGCAAAATAAAGGTTAAGCTCTGTTACCGCATTGTAGTTTGAAATGAGCTGGTCTTTCATTTCGGCACATTCCATGGAAAATTCAGCGATTATCCTGTGTATCTCGTCCTGCTCCTGACCCTGCAAAATGCGGATATCGTTGTTGGCTTCCACTACCGACATAGGCTCGATAAAAAGCGTTGAGCCTGTTGCGGAAGTGTCATGAACAAGACCACTGACATTGCCCTTGAACTCAGTCTTTACCGGAAGAACGAAACGTCCGTCACGCATTGTGACAATGCTCTCCTGCAAATATTTCTGAGTGCTCGGGGATTTTATCATCTTGTCAAGGGTCTCTCTTATCTTAAGCCCTGAACGTGTTATCTTCTGTCTTATGCTTCTCAGCTCCGCACTTGCGTCGTCAGAAAGCTTTGTTTCATCTATGATAGCCGTTTCCAATCTCTGCTGCAGATACTTGTTTGGATAGAGCATTTCAAAGAGATATGAAAGGGAAGTGTCCTTGTTCTCACACTGCTCATACCAGTGGTGAAGCTCATATGTCTGCGCAAGCAAGCGTCTTATCTGGATAAGCTCTCCAAGAGAAAGCACACCGCCTGCTTCGGCTCTTTTGATGTAAGTTGATACGTCATTTATGTTGTAAAAATTCGGCGTGCCGTATCTCACGCTGAGTTCAAGTGCTTCGGCGGTCTTGCCTGTTTCTTTCTTGACCGTGTAAAGATCAGAACAAGGCTTTATCCCCAAAGCCATTTTTTTAGTTTTTTCGTTGGAGCATTCTTTTGAAAGCATTTCAAGAATTTTGTTCAGCTCCAGCGAATCATAAAATCTTTCGTCCATTATATATACCTCAAAATATGACAATAGGCAAAGCTACGCAATGCCTACAAAAGTCTGTAAAAATCAAGCGACGGAAACTTGCCTTTCAGATTATATCTAACAAACCGCTCTGTAAAAGCGGTTAGCTTTTTCTGATATCTTTCGCTTATCTTGAAAGCAAAAAGCCGCTCATATTCCGTCAGTGCAATAAATCGGACTATGTATAGCATAGTCCTGTCTAATTCAATATCGTAAATGCTGTCAGGATTGTAACAGCATTTGTCACACTCCAAGACCCCTGTTGACAGATTGAAGTGCATAATGTCAGCTTCATACGCCATGCAAACCGAACAGCCAAGAAGCGCAGGTCTTAATCCTGCTTCGCACAGCAGACGAAACTCAAATATAGATTTGAGAAGTTCGTTATCCCTGTCGCCTTTATCGAGAAAATAAAGTGTGTTCAGCGTCAGCCGCATTATCTCGTCACAGCCGCTTTCCTCTGTTCGTATATACATGAGAAGCTCAGAAAAGTAAGAGGCAAGAGCCGTTTTTTTAGGGTCGAGCCTGATGTTGTAAAAAAGCTTCTCTGATTCACTGCTGTTGAGAAAAAACATTGATTGGTCTTTAGAGTTCTTCTTTTCCTCAACGCACAGCTTAGAGTATGCAAAAAGCTGCGTTGATGACGCATTTTTCGTGCTTTTCCTGCCTCCACGAACAAATATATCTATGACTCCACGCTCTGCTGTGAGGACAGTGATGGATTTGCTTGTTTCACCCCTGTCATTTTCCCTCAGTATCAGTCCCATAAAGGTCAGCATTGTCAGTATCCTCTTTTCTGTGTGCGGCATATGTGAGATAATCCTCTATCCTGCCGCTTTCAAAGAACTTGTCCCATAAAGTCATGATGTTCACCGCCTTACTGATATTATCAGCTTTTTTGGCGGTCATTATAAGCGGAAAAATATGTTGCCTTTATTCCAAACCGAAATTCTTTATCATGCCCTCACGGTTTCTCCAGCCCTCTTTTACCTTAACCCAGCACTGGAGATTTACTTTTATCTGGAAGAAATCTTCAAGGTCAGCTCTTGCTTCCTGACCTATCTTTCTAAGCATAGAGCCGCCTTTTCCAATAAGAATACCCTTGTGTGACTCTCTCTCACAGTAAATAGTAGCGGTAACGTCAAGTATAGCTTCACCGTTTCTATTTTCACGCTCATTAAGATGTTCGATAGTCACAGCTATGCCGTGAGGAACTTCGTCATTAAGGTTATTGAGTGCCTTTTCTCTTATTATCTCAGCCATTATGACCTTTTCAGGCTGGTCTGTGAATTTATCATTAGGGAAGTAGTGCGGACCCTCTACAGCGTTCTTTTCAAGATCTTCCATAATAATATCAAGGCCGTCATTTTCAAGAACGCTCACTGGTACGATATCTATAAAATCAAAAAGCTTTGAATACTCTGCTATCACTGCGATAAGATCCTCTTTGTTTTCAAGAAGATCTATCTTGTTCAGCACAAGTATCACCTTAGTCTTGCCTGCCTTGAAGCCCTTTACAAGCTCACGCTCGTTTTCGGATATTTTCTTTGTGCAGTCAGCCATAAGGATAATAAGGTCAACCCCTGCAACAGACTCGTTCACAGCGTTGAGCATATGCTCGGAAAGCTTGTTTTTAGCCTTGTGCATACCAGGTGTGTCCATGAAAACGAACTGCGTTTCTCCCTTTGTGAGAACACCTGTTATCTTTGTTCTTGTTGTCTGCGGCTTGTCGCTCACTGCGGCTATCTTTTCGCCCACAAGTGCGTTTAGCAATGAGGATTTGCCTGCGTTCGCACGTCCAACAATAGTGACGAACGCATTTTTTGAATTTGCATTTTTCTTGTTCATATATATTTTTCCTTATCTTTTTTATCTTTGTCAGCAGGCGTTTTGAACACCCATACGAGCCACAGTATCACACCTGCGGATAAAGCTATCCCTAGCCATATGTTTCTTGCAAAATAAGAGGCTATCGCCATAAAAGCATAATAGTCCCAGAATATCCTTATTCCCACAGCCACAGAAACGATCGCCGCAACGAGAACAGCCCCTGCCGCACAGTCTTTAGCCTTTTTAGCAAGGGGGTTTTTATCTTTACACGCCATATCCACAGCGGCTTCAACAGCCGTGTTCACAAGCTCTAGTGAAATAACAAGCCCTATGCAGATATAAACTGCGGCAGTTTCGGCGGTGCTAAGCCCGTAAAATCGCATTAGCAGTATCACAAGCACTGCAACGCCAATGTGAAAACGCATATTGCGCTCTGTTTTTATACAGCTCACAACGCCCTCAAAGGCATAAACAAAGCCCTTGAAGAAACGTCCTATCCCTGTTTTACCTGTGTTCATGCTCGCCTAAGAAAGTGGCATCACGGGATATGCCCAGATTGCCAAGTATAGCTTCTTCCTTTTCACGCATTATCCTCTCCTGAAGATTGCTTTCTTCATGGTCATAGCCTAGGAGATGAAGCATTGAATGTACTGTCAAAAAGCCTATCTCTCTTTCAAGAGAGTGACCATATATCTCAGCCTGACGGTAAGCAGTTTCAAGGCTTATGACTATATCTCCCAGCAGGAAAGCACCTGTTTCGTGGTTCATGTCAAAATCACCGTTCTCGCCAAGAGGAAAGCTCAGCACGTCTGTTGAGCGGTCTATGTTTCTATGTTCCTTGTTAAGCTCATGTATCTGCTCGTCATTCACAAAAGATACAGAAACTTCAAAATCATCATTGTGGCCCTCATATTCCAACACAGCATGGCAACAGCGTCTTACAAGAAGCCTTATGCCAACAGGTATCTTTACCTCTGTCTGGTTGTTGGTTATCATTACTTTTACCTTGCCCATTACTTTTTCACATTCCTTTTTTGTTATATTTTTCATAAGCAAGGATTATGTCCTGCACAAGCTTGTGACGGACAACGTCCTTGTCGGTAAATCTGTTTATTGATATATCGTCAATGCCTTTGAGTACGTTCATTGCCTGAATAAGTCCTGACTTTCTCTGGTCAGGCAGGTCTATCTGCGTTATATCGCCTGTTATGACTATCTTTGAGTTGAATCCGAGACGTGTAAGGAACATCTTCATCTGCTCGTGAGTGGTGTTCTGCGCTTCATCAAGGATAATGAAAGAATCGTCAAGAGTGCGTCCTCTCATGTATGCCAGCGGAGCGACTTCGATACAGCCGCGCTCCTGCTGTTTAGCGAAAGTGTCAGGACCGAGCATTTCAAAAAGTGCGTCATAAAGCGGTCTGAGATATGGGTCTACCTTACATTGCAGGTCGCCCGGAAGAAAGCCCAGCTTTTCTCCTGCTTCAACCGCAGGACGTGTGAGGATTATCTTCTCTACCTCGTGCGCCTTGAAAGCTTTTACCGCCATTGCCACCGCAAGATAAGTCTTGCCCGTTCCCGCAGGACCAATGCCCATGACGATAGTCTTTTTCCTTATTGCTTCAACATATCTTTTCTGACCGAGAGTTTTCGGCTTGACGAGCTTTCCGCTCACTGTTACGCACACGCCGTCATCAGACATATGCTTTATCTCATACTGCTTGCCCTCACGCACAAGTGTGAAAACATATCTTATAGTCTGCTCAGTGATAGCCTCGCCCTTGTTGATAAGAGCAATAAGGCTATTTATAGCTTCCGAGGCGTTAAATACGTTCTCCTCATCGCCTGTTATCTTGATATCGTCACCTCTGCCGAGAATCACAACATTATACTCTTTTTGGATAAGATTAACATTCTCGTCATAATTGCCGAAAAGGCTGAGTACAGTTTCCATTCTGTCCACGCTGATAAGTTTTTCCGCCATTAGCACAACTTCCTCTTTTTTTGTTCTGATATACCTATTATACAAAGCTATTATATCACATTTTTCCTCTGATTGCAACAATCTCAGTAAGATTTAACACTTTTTTTTGTAGTGCTACAATAGATATTGGACAAAATTAAGAAAAAAGAAAAGAGAGATAGGCAAAAATCTGATAAAATAAAGTTACCACA